>JANNNC010000109.1:0-1823 GCA_031398335.1 Massilia sp. | reverse complement strand
CCACCCGGCATGCGGGTCCGCACCGGGCGGTTCGAGTAGTTGAGGTTAAGTGAGGCGAGGCATGCCCAGACGGTCAAAGTAGGCAATCGTCAGCACGTTGTTCAGGGCCAGCCGACTGTTGTGCCACCAGCGGCGGCTGTTTCTTGCCACCAGCAGTGCAACGTTCGGCCTTGCCCCAAGCTTCAGCAGCTCCCGGTAGGTCGTCGTGCCACGCTTCCAGTGCTTGAGGTGGATCGCGCGCATCCGGTGGCGCATCCACTCGTCCAGCTCACGCAGGACGCGCGGAGTCTGCGCCAGGCCGAAGTAGCCTTTCCATCCAATCACATAGGAGCGTAGTTTGTCGATTACCTCGGCGATACTGCGGCCACCGGACCGGGAGGTAAGCTCCCTGATCCGTTGCCGAAACGTCTCCAGCGCTTTCTTCGACACGGCGCGTTTCACCTCGGTTTTCCGGGCCAGCCATAGTTCGTAGCCCAGAAACTTGCGGCCAAACGCTCGGCTCACCGAACTTTTCGATTCGTTGATCTTCAAGTGCAGCTTGTCGTATTGGCGCTTGAGCAGGGCCATCACCCGCTCGCCTGCCTTCTGGCTGCGCACATATACATTGCAGTCATCGGCATAGCGGGCGAAGCGATGTCCCCGTCGTTCCAGCATCCGATCCACCTCGTCGAGAAGCACATTGGCCAATAGCGGCGAGAGCGGCCCGCCTTGCGGCGTGCCCTCGCTTCGCTCGAGCACCACGCCGCCATCCATGATGCCCGCGTTCAGATAGGCGCGCACCAGCCGGATGATCCCGGCGTCATTCACGCGTTTCCTTAGGCGGTCGATCAGAATGTCGTGGTTGACCCGATCAAAGAACTTCGACAGATCGACGTCGACCACGGTGCGGTAGCCTTCCTGCACGTACTGCTGCGCTGCAAGCACGGCGTCGCGCGCACGGCGGCCGGGCCGGAACCCGTGGCTGTGTTCACTAAAGGTGGGACCGATCAGCGGTTGCAGCACCTGCAATAATGCCTGCTGAATCAGACGGTCGGTCACGGTGGGTATCCCCAGTTCACGCTCGCTTCCGTCCGGCTTCGGAATGCCGACGCGCCGTACCGGCAAGGGCCGGTACGTGCCTGCCATCAGTTGCTGCTTGATGGACGGCCAAGCGTGCTTCAGGTGGTATCCGGTCCGGGCAATGTCCAGACCATCGACGCCTGCGGCGCCCCTGTTCGCCTTCACGCGTTTCCACGCGCGTTGCATGTTTTCCCTCGCGAGCGCTTGCGTTAGCAAGTCTCGCCCTGTGCCTTCCAGTTCCCGTCGCGGGAACCGTGTTTCATCGCTGGCCGCTTTGGACGAGGCTTCACCCCGCCTTACCGCGACCCGCCCCGCTGCTGCGGGCATCTGATGCCGTACACGATTCATCGACAAGTTGTTGGACACTTCTACTCGTTCGGCCCTTCACTACCGGCTCTTCGTCTCACCGACTATACCGATGGCTACTACGGCCTCTGCTGACTTCTCGCTCCGATTTTTTTTTCGTCGCCCTTTCAGGCGCAAGGCGAGATCTCCCCAGGTAAGAACGCACTCCTTCCCTGCACAACCGCCGGATCTACGCCGCTTCGCCTTGACCACAAGAGCTTCGCGGTTTTTGGCCCGCTCGCCCTGCTAGGCAGCGCCTTCTATCCGATTCTTGTTCATCGGCTCGCAGTTTCGCTCCGCGCTTCCTTCCCACGCTCGGTCGCCCTCACGCAGTTGCGCTTCGCTTCGCTCACTGTGGTCAGCTCGCGGCAGGACTTGCACCCGCAAGAGTGCGCCCATGCTGGGCGCACCAAAAAAAA
>JANNNC010000182.1:0-75665 GCA_031398335.1 Massilia sp. | reverse complement strand
AACCGGGCTGGCTTCCTAGAGAACAGCTTTAAGATCTGACCTTAATATTTAGACGTTTTCAGCTTGCGTGTCGAGGCGCCTGACCAGGCGCCTCGACTTTCATGTGCGACGATTTTTTTACCTTTCGGAGACTGAACCATGAGTGCTATCGTTGATATTATCGGCCGCGAGATCATTGACTCGCGCGGCAATCCGACCGTCGAATGCGACGTCCTGCTGGAATCCGGCGTGATGGGCCGTGCGGCCGTGCCGTCGGGCGCGTCGACCGGTTCGCGCGAAGCGATCGAGCTGCGCGACGGCGACCCGAAGCGCTATTTCGGCAAGGGCGTGCTGCAAGCCTGCGAGAACATCAACACCGAGATCAGCGAAGCCATCATGGGCCTGGACGCCAACGAACAGGCCTTCCTCGACCGCACCCTGATCGACCTGGACGGCACCGAGAACAAGAGCCGCCTGGGCGCGAACGCCATGCTGGCCGTCTCGATGGCCGTGGCCAAGGCCGCCGCTGAAGAAGCGGGCCTGCCTTTGTACCGCTACTTCGGCGGTTCGGGCGCGATGCAGATGCCGGTGCCGATGATGAACGTCATCAACGGCGGCGCGCACGCCGACAACAACCTGGACATCCAGGAATTCATGATCATCCCGATCGGCGCTCCGTCGTTCAAGGAAGCGATCCGCTACGGCGCCGAGGTGTTCCATACGCTGAAAAAGATCCTGCATTCGAAGGGTCTCTCGACCGCGGTCGGCGACGAAGGCGGCTTTGCCCCATCGGTGACCAACCACGAAGAAGCGATCAAGCTGATCATGCAGGCGATCGAAGAGGCAGGCTTCGAGGCGGGCAAGGACATCGCCCTCGGCCTCGATTGCGCGGCCAGCGAGTTCTACAAGGACGGCAAGTACCACCTGGAAGGCGAAGGCCTGCAACTGACCGCCACCGACTTCACCAACATGCTCTCGACCTGGGTCGACAAGTACCCGATCATCTCGATCGAAGACGCGATGCACGAAGGCGACTGGGACGGCTGGGCGACCCTGACCGCGGCACTGGGCAAGCGCGTGCAGCTGGTGGGCGACGACCTTTTTGTGACCAACACCAAGATCCTGAAAGAGGGCATCCAGAAGGGTATCGCCAACTCGATCCTCATCAAGATCAACCAGATCGGCACCTTGACCGAGACCTTCGCCGCCATCGAGATGGCCAAGCGCGCCGGCTACACCGCGGTGATTTCGCACCGTTCGGGCGAGACCGAGGACTCGACGATCGCCGATATCGCGGTGGGCCTGAACGCCCTCCAGATCAAGACCGGCTCGATGTCGCGTTCGGACCGCATGGCCAAGTACAACCAGCTGCTGCGCATCGAGGAAGACCTCGGTGACGTCGCCAGCTATCCTGGCCGTGACGCGTTCTATAATCTGAAGTGATGCGCCGGAAGTAATCCGTCCTACCCCCGCGGGCCGGCCTTCATGGTGCGGCCCGCGCTCTATTTATTCTGCACCATGCGCCTCATTACGCTCGCTCTCGCCGCACTGCTGTTGTTGATCCAGTACCCCCTGTGGCTGGGCAAGGGCGGCATGCTGGCCGTCTCCGATTTGAAGGACCAGGTCGAACTGGCGCAGGTCAAATTCGGCCAGCTCACAGCGCGCAACGCCAAGCTCGAATCGGAAGTGCGCGACCTGCGCGAAGGCACCGGCGCCGTCGAGGAACGCGCGCGCCTGGAGCTGGGCATGATCAAGCAGAACGAGATCTTCGTGCAGGTGCTGAGGAAGGACGAGCAGCCGACCGAATCGATGACGGTGCCGCCACCGCCGCCGCCACCGAAACCCGGCAAGGACGGCAAGCCTGCCGCCGCCGGTCCAACGCATTGAAACGCCATGAACACTGACGACCCCGCAGCGCAGCTGACGTCGCTCGAGGCCTTGTCGGCGTATCTCGCCGCCGCTTTCGAGAGCGGCGACGGCACCATCCTCACCGACGCCTTTGCCCAGGCCGCGCGTGCCGAAGGCACCACGCACCTCGCCGCCGCTGCCGGCTTGCCGCAGGCCGAACTGCGCCATGCCTTCGCTACCGGCGAGATGAGCATGGCGACCACGCTGGCGATCATGAAGGTGATCGATCTGCACATGCCGGGCGCGGCGCACTGAGGTGCAGCGCAACTGCTCGCCGGTGCGTTGGACGCGTGGGCGGCAACGCTTCCCACCCTGACGGGTCAATGCCATCGTCATTGTCCTGTGCACATACCCGTAGCGTCGGCGGGTTCCCCGGCCACGCGTTCAAGCACCATACGCCCCGCGGCGCACATGCTTCCATCCTCCCTGAATTGACAAAAAGCTCACCGAGCTAAAGAAAGGCGTTTTGGCAACTTTCGCCCAAGCCGATGACGCCGTCGATTCCTGGAGCCTATGCCTATGCTCTTCCGCCTGCTGTTCCTGTCCTTGCCATTCCTACATGCCGCCCGAGCCGCGCCTGCTCGACTTCAAGTTCCGCATTTCCTTTACCGAACTGCCGCTTGCCGCGCAGGACGCCTGCCTGCCGCACAGCTGGGGCGTGTCGGTCGTCGGCGATTCGGTCGACGAGACGGTCAATCTCAGCCGCGGCGGCTATTTCCTGTTGCCTGACCTGGCGCAAGCCTACGAGGAAGACGCGACCATCATGTGCAAGGAACAGAGCCACAAGAAGTCGCTCGACGTCGCCTGGATCGTGCGCACCGACGCCGGCCGTCTCCGGTATGCCGACCTCGGCCGGGCCATGCCACCGGATTGGCCTAGAATGTTCGTTATTTCTTCACCCACAAGGAAGCCATCATGAGCCAGCAACACGTCGCAGGACCGTTCGACGTCACCGTCACGCCGCAAGGCCAGCCCGCCGTGCTTGACGGCGTCACCACCAGCCGCATGGCGATCGACAAGCGCTATCACGGGGAACTGGAAGGCACCGGCGTCGGCGAGATGCTCTCCGCCATGACGACCACCGAAGGCTCGGCCGGCTATGTCGCCATCGAGCGCGTGACCGGCACGCTGCAGGGCAGGAGCGGCAGCTTCGTCGTCCAGCACAGCGGCACGATGGCACGCGGCGCGCAGGCGCTGTCGATCAGCGTGGTGCCGGATTCGGGGACCGGCGAACTGGCGGGGATCGCGGGGACGATGCGGATCCTGATCGAGGAGCGCGCGCATTTTTACGAATTCGATTACATCTTGCCGACGGTGTGAATAGCCGGGGGCAGGTCTGACCCGGCTTCTCCTGGCTTCTCGTGCGTCGCCACCGATGGGCTTATGCTACGGTCTCAGCACGGTGCGGCGCACATCGCCGCACGCACACTTCAACCTGACAAGGAGCCGGCATGGACAGATTTCTGGTCATTTTTCGAGGCGCGACAATTGGCGAAGCGGGAGGGCCCGCGTATGACCCGAAGGCCTGGGACGCATGGTTCGCCGGCCTGGGAACGGCGCTGCTGGATCGGGGTGCGCTCAGCTATGGCAGCATCGAGATGCCGAGCCGCTTGATCGGCCCAAAGCTGAGCAGTAGCGCACTGTCGGGCTATGCGATCATCGGCGCCGCCGATTTCGACGAGGCTGTCCGGGTTGTCGAGGCCTGTCCGATTTTCGACGAAAGAGGCTCCGTCGAGATTGCGCACCTGCGCTAGTTCTGCAAGCAGGCGGCGAGTGCCTTACGCCGCCAGCGTTTCCAATACCCCGCGTACCGCCTCCGGAATCGGCACCGACCTGCCGCTGGGCCGGTCCACATACACGTGCACGAAATGCCCGGCAGCGGAGGGCAGCGGATCGTCGTTGCGGTACAAAGCCAGTTCATAGCGCACGCTCGCGTTGCCGAGTTTGGCGACGCGCACGCCGACGTGGATCAGGTCGGGAAACGAGATGGAACTGAAGTAGGAACAGGAAGTCTCGACTACGAAGCCGACGACGTCGTCCGTGTGAATGTCGAGCACGCCGCGGCCGATCAGGAACTGATTGACCGCGGTGTCGAAGAAGCTGTAGTAGTTGACGTTGTTGACATGCCCGTAGCTGTCGTTGTCCATCCAGCGCGTCGGCAACGCAAGAAAATGGGGGAAGGCAGAGCGGGGTGTGTCACGCATCGTCAACAAATCCTGCAAGTAAAGTGAGTTAGTCCGACGACGCGTCGCCCTGCGTCGAACCGGCGCCCTGCTCGAGGAAGGAGCGCAGCATCCAGGCGTTTTTCTCGTGGACGTCCATGCGGGTGGTCAGCATGTCGGCGGTCGGGAAGTCGTCGAGCTCGTCGGCAACCTTGACGCCCGCGCGCAGCGTGCGGGTCAGGATTTCGTTGCCGTCGACCAGTTGGCGGATCATATCCTTGGCCGAGAGCACATTCGGCTCTTCGATGATGCTCGACAGCTCGGCATAGCGCTTGTAGGTGGCTGGCGCGAAATGGCCCAGCGAGCGGATGCGCTCGGCGATGTCGTCCAGCGCGGTCCACTGTTCGGTGTACTGCTCTTCGAACATTACGTGCAGGCTCGAGAACATCGGACCGGTCACGTTCCAGTGGAAATTGTGCGTCTTCAGGTAGAGCATGTAGGCGTCAGCCAGCACGGTCGAGAGCGATTCGACGATCTTGGCGCGGTCTTCGGTGTTGATTCCGGTATCCATGTGCATTGCGGTTCTCCCTTTGGTGAAGTGACAGTGTTGATAGAAAATGCAACACTGTTAACAATGCAACAGCTTAACACTGGCTGAAAAATCGTGAAGCACGATGCCCCGTTTCAATTACGGGACATCGTCAGCACCCAGTCTTAGTTGATGCTCGCGCTCGGTGGAATCAGGCTTTCGACCGGCACATCGCTCGCAAACAGTTGCGCGCAATCGACCTTGTCGAACGAGTAATGCTTGCCGCAGAAATCGCAGTTGATGCCCAGTTCGCCCAGGTCCGTCAGCGCCGCTTCGACTTCCGGCTGGCCCAGCATTTTCAGCATGTTGCCGACTTTTTCGCGGGTGCAGCTGCAGTGGAAATGCGGGTGCTGCGGGTCGAACACGCGGATCGTCTCTTCCCAGAACAGGCGGTTGAGCAGGGTTTCGATGTCCGTGCTCAGCAGTTCTTCCTGTTTCAGCGTGCTGCCGAGCATGACCGCGCGGTGCCAGGTCTCGAGGTCTTCCTCTTCGGTGGCCTGCTTGGTCTGATCGTCCTTGCCGCTGTGGCGCGGCAGTTTTTGCAGCAGCAGGCCGCGCGAGACCTTGTCGTCGGCCGCCAGCCACAGGCGCGTGTCGAGCTGCTCGGAGCGCATCATGTAGTTTTCGATGACGGTCGCCACGCTCTCGCCGTCGAGGGGGACGATGCCCTGGTAGGGTTGCTGGCCCGGCATCTTCTCGAGCGGGTCGAGCGTGATCACGAAGCGGCCCTTGCGGTTGACGTTGAGCAGGTCGGTCAGGGTGGCGTCGTCCGCGACTTCCGCGTCCGGGGCCAGTTTGGCGGTAGCGCGGATGCGCAGGTCGGCGTCGCATTCGACCACCAGCAGGCGCACGGGACCATCGCCGTGGATCTGCATCACGATCGAGCCGTTGAATTTCAGGTTGGCCGACAACAGGGCGCTTGCCGCCACCATCTCGCCCAGCATGGCGCGCACGGCCTTCGGGTAGCCGTGGCGGGCCTGGATTTCGCGCCAGGTGTCGGAGATCTCGACCAGCTCGCCGCGCACGGCGGCGTTGTCGAAGATGAATTTCTGAAGAGTGTCCTTGGTTTCTACTGTCGTCATTGTCTATCCGATGTGCTTGAGCTGCGCCTTGAACAACTGGCCCCGCGCCACATAACTGGCGGCGTTGCCTTGCAAGCGCAGCAGGTCTTCGTCCGTGAGCGTTCGCACCACTTTCGCAGGCGAACCCAATATCAGCGAGTTATCCGGGAACTCTTTGCCTTCGGTAACCAGGGCGCCGGCGCCGACCAGGCAGCCTTTGCCGATCCGGGCGCCATTCAGGATCACGGCCTGGATGCCGATGAGCGAACCGTCGCCCACCGTGCAACCGTGCAGCATTGCCTGGTGGCCGATGGTGACGCCCTTGCCGATGACGAGCGGATAGCCCATGTCGGTGTGCATCACCGTGCCTTCCTGGACATTGCTGTTTTCCCCGATCGTGATACGCTCGTTATCGCCACGAATCGTGACGCCGAACCACACCGAGGCGTTTGCCTCGAGGGTGACTTTGCCGATCAGGCTGGCCGAATCGGCGACAAAGGCCGATGCATCGATCTCGGGCGCATGCTCGCCCAGCTGGTAAATCGCCATGGATGTGCTCGCGGAAGGGTTGTAATGCCGCTATTTTACGCTCTCGCGTCCGCTGTGGTTGCACGTTCCCGAATGTCGTCAAATGGGGATGACGGGCAGGAATTCAACGGCATGCGTATAATCCGAACGATCGTACTTTTTTGGCCGGCCATGACACCTTCCCGTTCCGAATTCCTCACCATCCGCGGCCTGCGCACCCATGTGCGCCACTGGGGCCCCGAGGGCGCGCCAAAACTGTTCATGTCGCATGGCTGGATGGACATGTCGGCCTCCTTTCAGTTCGTGGTCGACCACCTGCAAGGCGACTGGCACGTGATCGCCAACGACTGGCGCGGATTCGGCCTGTCGGAGCGCACGCATTCGGATACTTACTGGTTCCCGGATTACGTGGCCGACCTGGATGCCTTGCTGGCGCATTACTCGCCCGGCGACGCCGTCAATTTGCTGGGACACAGCATGGGCGGCAACGTCATCAGCATGTATGCGGGCGTGCGCCCGGAGCGCGTATCGAAACTCATCAACCTGGAAGGCATCGGCTTGATGGGCGCGAAACCGGAGCAGGCGCCCAGGCGCATGGCGAAGTGGTTAGCCGAATTGCGCACGCCGCCGGCGATGCGCGCTTATGCCAGCCTGGAGGAAGTGGCGGGGCGCCTGCAGAAGACCAATCCGCGCTTGCCGGGCGAGCGTGCGGCCTTCCTGGCCGCGCACTGGTCGGCGCGCAACGAGGCCGGCGAATACGCCATTCTCGGCGATCCGGCGCACAAGATGCCGGGGCCGCTCCTGTATCACCTCGACGAGATGATCGCGATATGGAAGCAGATCACTGCGCCTGTGCTGTGGATCGAGGCGGCGGACACCGAGATGTGGCGCTGGATGGGGCCGCAGGAAGACATGCGCGCGGAGGTGGACCGGCGCCTGGCGCACATGGCGTCGGTGGAGCCGCACATCGTGGCGGAGGCGGGGCATATGGTGCATCACGATCAGCCGGCGGTGTTGGCGCAGTTGATCGAGGCATTTTTGGCCAGGTAATCGAGGGCGCCTCTGGTGCAAAGGATATTTGCACCAGAGGCGCACGTTGCAAACAATATTTGCAAGCGCGTTATAAATGCCGCGTGTCGACCGGCGCGATGTCCCACTCGTCATTTCGTCCATCGACATACCTTACCGGCGCCGCCAGAACATCGTCGATCGCCATGTCATCCAGGCTTGCCACCGTCACCGCATGAAACGCCCCAAGCCGCGGCGACTCCCCGGTCGTAAACACGTTGATCCCGCACTGCCGGCAAAAATAATGGCCGTCGCGTTTCAAATGAAAGCGGTATTCGCCCAAGGCTGCGGCGCCGTCGAGCAGGCGAAACGCGCTGCTCGGCACCTGCGCCGCCCAGAAGCGCATCTTCGTGCAGATCGAACAATTGCATTTGATGGTGCCGGCAGCGAGGTCGATGTCGGCTTCGTAACGCACCGCGCCACAGTGGCAGCTGCCGTGGTAAGTTTTCATCTTCTGTCCAGCCAAAGAAAACGCAACTCTACCATTGCCCGCGCGGCAAAAGGTTGCCGTCGCGCCGGGCTGCGCAATGCGGCGTACAATGTTTGCTCGTCCAGAAAAAGCGGTCCCGCATCATGTTGAAAGTCGATCTCCACTGCCATTCCAACGTCTCCGACGGCGTGCTCGCCCCCGCGCCCCTGGCTGCCTACGCGCGCAAGGGCGGGGTCGAGGTATGGGCCCTGACCGACCACGACGAAGTGGGCGGCATCAAGGCCGCCCGTGCGGCCGCCGAAGAGCAGGGCATGCGCTTCGTGCCCGGCGTCGAGATTTCCGTCACCTGGGCGAACCAGACCGTGCACGTGGTCGGCCTGCGGATCGACGAGGACAATCCCGCACTGCTGGCGGGCCTGGCCAAGACGCGCCAGGGGCGCGACGCGCGCGGACGCGAGATCGCCGCCCAGCTGGAAGACGCCGGCATTCCGGGCGCCTACGAAGGCGCGTTGAAGTTCGTCGGCAACCCGGACCTGCTCTCGCGCACGCATTTCGCGCGCTACCTGGTCGAATGCGGCAAGTGCGATACGACGTCGGACGTGTTCCGCCGCTATCTCACCGAGGGCAAACCCGGTTATGTGCCGCACCGCTGGGCGACTTTGCCGGAAGCGATGGGCTGGATCCGCAGCGCCGGCGGCATTCCCGTGATCGCGCATCCCGGGCGCTACAAATTCAGCCAGACGGCGGAAGATGCACTGTTCGACGAATTCCGCCAGCTCGGCGGGAATGCGATCGAGGTGGTGACCGGCAGCCATACGCCGGCCCAGTATGCGACCTATGCCGAAGTGGCGCGGCGCTACGGTTTCCTGGCTTCGCGCGGGACCGATTTCCATGCGCCGGGGGAGTCGCGGGTGGAGTTCGATGCCTTGCCGCCGCTGCCGAGTGGCGTGACGCCGGTGTGGCACGACTGGTTTTAGCAGGGTGGGCACTCCGTGCCCGCCCTACGAACCGATCGCGGCAGAGTTTAAGTCCCTCATAAGGCTCGCGCCCTTGAATTTTCCCCCGGGCACCCTTATCTTGGCAGCCTGTTAACGTCATTCCTGCCTCGGAGGCAAGCCATGAAGCGCATTGTGTTATTCCTCGCCACCAACCTTGCGGTTGTGCTGGTGCTGACGGTCGTCCTGAACCTGCTCGGGCTGGGACGCGCGGTGAGCGCGGAGGGAATCGATGTCGGCGCGCTGGCCGTGTTCTCGCTGGTGGTGGGTTTCACCGGCTCGATCATTTCGCTCTTGATGAGCAAACCGATGGCCAAGTGGTCCACCGGCGCGCGCGTGATCGAGCAGCCGCAAAATTCGACCGAACTCTGGCTCGTCAATACCGTGCGCCAATTGGCCGAACGGGCCGGCATCGGCATGCCGGAAGTGGCGGTCTACGACGGCGAGCCGAATGCGTTCGCCACCGGTGCCTTTAAAAATTCGGCATTGGTGGCTGTCTCGACGGGCCTCCTGCAAGGCATGCACCGCGACGAAGTCGAAGCGGTGCTCGGCCATGAAGTGGCGCACATCGCCAACGGCGACATGATCACGCTGACCCTGATCCAGGGCGTGGTGAATACCTTCGTCGTGTTCTTCGCGCGCGTGGTTGGCTTTTTTGTCGACAAGGTGTTGCTGCGAAACGAAGGCGGGCGCGGCATCGGCTACATGGCGGCCGTGTTCGTCTGCGAGCTCCTGTTCGGCCTGGTCGCCTCGATCATCGTCGCCTGGTTCTCGCGCAAGCGCGAATTCCGCGCCGATGAAGGTTCGGCCAAGCTGCTGGGCAGCACGGTGCCGATGCAGAACGCGCTGGCGCGCCTGGGCGGCCTGCAGCCTGGCGCGCTGCCCTCGTCGATGAGCGCTTCAGGTATTTCGGACAGCGGCGGCGGCTGGGGTGCGCTGTTCTCGACCCACCCGCCGATGGAAGAGCGGATCGCGGCCCTGCAGGCTCTCAGGTCCTCGGCCCAGGCGGGTGCACGATGAGCCAGTTTTTTCAGATCCATCCAGAGAACCCGCAAGCACGCCTCATCAAGCAGGCAGCGCAGATCATTCGCTCCGGTGGCGTGGTCGCGCTGCCGACCGACTCGGCCTATGCGCTCGTCTGCCAGCTCGACGACAAGGCCGCGGTCGAGAAGCTGCGCCGCGTGCGCGGCATCGACGACAAGCACCACCTGACCCTGCTGTGCCGCGACCTGTCGGAAATCTCGAAGTACGCGCGCGTCGACAACGCCCAGTACCGCGTGCTCAAGGCCACCATGCCCGGTCCCTACACCGTCATCCTGGAAGCGACGCGCGACGTGCCGCGCCGCCTGTCGCACCCGTCGAGGAAGACGATCGGCCTGCGCGTGCCGGAAAACCTGATCACGCTGGCGCTGCTGGAAGAACTGGGCGAGCCGCTGATCGGCACGACCCTGCAGCTGCCGGGCGACGCACACATGTTGTCGGAGCCGGATGAAGTGCGCGAGCGCCTGCAAAAGCAGATCGAGCTGGTGATCGACGGCGGGGCCGGCTTGCTGGAGGCGACGACGATCGTCGACCTGACTGGCCCCGAACCGGTCCTGGTGCGCGAAGGGCGGGGCAACCCAGCCGCCTTCGGCCTGTAAACGCTTGCACCTCCTGCCACCCACCGCGCCGGGCCGACTTGCCCGGCTCTGCTAGAATCGCTCCCCTATGGATGAAATCATTCGCAACATCGCAGTCTATGCACTGCCCGTTCTTTTCGCGATCACCCTGCACGAAGCCGCCCACGCTTACGCCGCCCGCTATTTCGGCGACAACACGGCCTATGCGCAGGGACGCATGACCTTGAATCCGATTTCGCACATCGACCTGTTCGGCACCATCATCATTCCGGTCGCGCTCTACCTGACCTCGGGCTTCGTGTTCGGCTATGCCAAGCCGGTGCCGGTCCAGTTCAGCAACCTGCGCAATCCGAAGCGCGACATGGCCTGGGTGGCGCTGGCCGGTCCCGGCGCGAACTTCGTGATGGCGGTGATGTGGCTGGTCCTGGCGGTGGTGCTGACGGCGATGGACGTGAGCGAGGGCTTCCCGCACAAGGTGGCGCAGGCGGGCATCGTGACGAACCTGCTGATTTTCGCTTTTAACCTGTTCCCGCTGCCGCCGCTCGACGGCGGGCGCGTGGTCACCAGCATGCTGCCGCACCGGCTGGCCTTCCATTTCGCGAAGATCGAGCCCTACGGTTTCTTCATCCTGCTTGCGCTCCTGTACTTCAACGTGTTGGCCTTCTGGGTGCAGCCGGTGATGTGGCTCGGCGCCCAGGCCGTGAAACTGATCGCCTCGCCCCTGACCTTCTTTCTGACCTGATGCACGCGCCCACAACGACAGCTTCCCCCTGGGTGCGGCGCTTCGCCGCCAGCGTGCCGAACGGCGAAGTACTCGATCTCGCCTGCGGCGGCGGGCGCCATGCGCGCCTGTTCGCGGAACGCGGCCACTTGGTGCTTGCCGTCGATCGCGATCCGCAGGCGCTGGCGGCAACCAGCGGCCCCGGTATCACGACAAGGGAAACCGACCTGGAAGCAGAGGGCGCACACTGGCCGTTCGCCGCGGGGCGCTTCGCCGGCATCGTGGTGACCAACTACCTGCACCGGCCCTTGCTGGCGGACCTGGTGAAGAGCCTGGCGCCGGACGGCGTCCTGATCTACGAAACCTTCGCGCTCGGTAACGAAGCCTTCGGCAAGCCCTCGAATCCGGCCTTCCTGCTGCGTCCGGGCGAGCTGCTCGAGATGGCCGCGCAGGGCGGCCTGACGGTGCTCGCTTTCGAGGACGGCGTCGTCACGCAGCCCAAGCTGGCACGGGTGCAGCGCCTGTGCGCCGCAGGGCCCGCCTTCCTGCAATCCGAGGGTAAGCTCGACCATTTAGTTGGTCGGGAATGAACCATATTGGCGGACGATCCGCTACAATCAGATTTTTCCTTTACCGCACGTACCACTGATTATGATTAAGGGCAGCATTGTAGCAATCGTCACGCCGATGTTCGAAGACGGCAGTCTCGACAAGGACGGCCTGCGTTCACTGATCGACTGGCACGTGGATGAAGGCACGGACGGCATCGTCATCGTCGGCACCACCGGCGAATCGGCCACCGTCAATCCGGACGAACACGTCGAACTGATCAAGCTGACGGTCGACCATGTGGCGGGGCGCATTCCCGTGATCGCCGGCAGCGGCGGCAATTCGACAGTCGAAGCCATTGCGCTCACGCGCGCCGCGAAAGAAGTCGGCGCCGACGCCTCGCTGCAGGTAGTGCCGTACTACAACCGTCCAACCCAGGAAGGCATGTACCTCCACTTCAAGGCGATCGCCGAAGCGGTCGACCTGCCGATCATCCTGTACAACGTGCCGGGCCGTACGGTTGCCGACATGAGCAACGACACCATCGCGCGCCTGGCGCCGATCGCTAATATCGTCGGCGTGAAAGATGCCACCGGCAACATCGGACGCGGCATCGAACTGCTGCGTATGGTTGACAAATCCTTCGCCGTGTATTCGGGCGACGACCCGACCGCGATGGCCCTGATGTTCTGCGGCGGCGCCGGCAATATTTCCGTCACCGCCAACGTCGCCCCGCGCGCCATGCACGAGCTGTGCGTGGCTGCCATGGCCGGCGACATCGCACGCGCCGTCGAGATCAACAACCGCGTGCTCGACCTGCATGCCAGGCTGTTCGTCGAACCGAACCCGGTGCCGGTCAAGTGGGCACTGGCCGAGATGGGCAAGATGCCGCCCGGCCTGCGCCTGCCGCTGGCGCCCTTGTCCAGCCCCTTCCACGACACCGTCCGCGAAGCCTTGCGCGCCGCTGGCCTTGTCCCGCAATCCTGATTCCCGCAAGGGTCTCCGTTTACAGATCAGACATCGTAACGATATGACTAAAAGCAACAAGACCACTTTCCCGCTTGCGGACGTTTCCGCGCCTGTGCGCGTGCTGACCCTGGGCGCGATGGCGCTCTCGCTGGCGGCATGCACGACCATTTTCGAATCCGACAAGGTGGACTACAAGTCGTCCAGGAAAGCGGCAGCACTGGACGTGCCGCCGGACCTGACCCAGCTCTCCAAGGAAAATCGTTACGCCGTGCCTGAGGGCCGCGGCACCGCCACCGCCTCCGGCATGCAGCCGGCCGGCACCCCTGCGCAGGCGGCCACGATGGCGATCCCGGCCGCCGGTGGCGCCGCCGTGGGCCCGGTTTCGACCGAAGCGGTGCGCGTCGAGCGCGCCGGCGACCAGCGCTGGCTGGTGGTCAGGCAGACGCCTGAACAACTGTGGCCGCAGGTACGCCAGTTCTGGCAGGACGCCGGCTTCGCGCTGGCAACCGAGTCGGCCACCACCGGCGTCATGGAAACCGAATGGGCCGAGAACCGCGCCAAGATCCCGCAGGACATCGTGCGCCGAACGATCGGCCGCGTGTTCGACAGCGCCTACTCCACCGGCGAGCGCGACAAGTACCGCACCCGCCTCGAGCGCCTGCCGGACGGCACCACCGAGATCTACATCAGTCACCGCGGCGCCGAAGAAGTGCTGACCGGCGCCCAGAAGGAAACCACCGCCTGGACCGTGCGCCCGAACGATCCGGCCCTGGAAGCCCAGTTCCTGGCACGCCTGGTCGCACGCCTTACCGGCGCTACCGAACCGGCCCAGGTCAAGGCGGCCGAGACCACCGTGGCGAACGCCGCCGTGGCGCCGCAGCATGCCAAATTGCTGGGCGACCGCGTCGAAGTCGACGAAGGTTTCGACCGCGCCTGGCGCCGCGTCGGCCTGGCGCTCGACCGCGTCGGCTTCACCGTCGAAGACCGCGACCGCGTGCAGGGCGTCTACTTCGTGCGCTACGTCGACCCGGACAGCAGCAACAAGGAAGGCTTCATCAAGCGCCTGTTCAGCTTCGGCGACGCCGACAAGGCCAAGGAAGCCCAGCGCTACCGCGTGCTGGTCAAGGCCGAACCGAACGCCAGCGTCAGCAGCGTGACCGTGCAGGACAAGGCCGGTGCGCCGGATGCGTCGCCGACCGGCAAGAAGATCCTGTCGCTGCTGAATGACGAGTTGAAGTAATCGTTTTCAGCCTTGAATTACACTACCGGCCCATGTGGCCGGTTTTTTTATGTGCGCGATATGTGCGACGGTTGCGGCATGCATCGGCATGAACGCGTAGGCACAAGTGCCCACGCGTTATGACTTACGCATATCGAATCGCGACCCGCGAGCCACGACGCATGCGCACAACAATCCACAACGTACGGACGAAAAAAAACCGGCCCGCAGGCCGGTCTTTCCATCAGCGAGTAGCTGATTACTTCTTTGCAGCGTCAGCAGCGACGTCAGCAGCGGTCGAAGCGGCCGAAGCAGCGTCAGCAGCAGCAGCCGAAGCGGTTGCAGCAGCAGCAGCAGCGTCAGCGGCTGGGGTAGCAGCTGCGTCGGTGGTGGTCGTGGTCGTCGTTGCAACTGGAGCAGCAGCGTCGGTGGTGGTCGTTGCAGCAGGTGCTTCAACAGCAGCTGGGGTGGTGGTGGTGGTGGTGGTCTCTTCTTTTTTCGAGCAAGCAGCCAGAGCAACAGCCATCAGCGAGACGATCAGCAGGGATTTTTTCATGGTTTTTCCTTAATTAAGTGAGTACTTTTGTTGCGATGAGTAATTACCGGTAATTATCGCTCTTTTGGAATTCTCGTGTGCTTTCATACTGGTAACAGTGCTTGATAAACAACGGAACCTTCCTAACCCGATATTATAGCCAAATTTCCTGCTTCGCAATAGAAAACACATGCCAAAATGGAAGTATTTTGTGTCTTGATAAGCTTCATTTTGTTACAAGATGCTACAAAGGTCAAGAAACGTCTTTACATGTTGGCATACGTACAATTTACAGTCCCGTGACAGTTGGTGCAAGTGCCACACTGCACTCTTCCCACAGGGCTTCGAAACGATGTGCCGGCAGTTCCACAGCACCGGGCGCATCGAATGCTGCTTCGCCGCGCATGTGGTCGCAATGGAAGCGCCGCACCACATGCAGGCCGTCGGCCAGCGCGAACGAGTCCGACAGGTGCCGCAAGGAACGCGGACTCTGGCGGCATTCGATCCGCGCACTGTAATAACGCACGAGACCCAGAAAGCGTGGACAAGCGCGTTCGATATATTTTGTATCGTGTAGCGCCAGGCGCAGGCTGCCGCCGGCATGCAGGAAAGCGCGCAGCGTCGCCTCGACATCCGGCGCGCCCAGCGGGAAGACGGCGAAATCGGGATCGAACAGGTCGAGCCGGCCCACGGCCCGGTTCAAGAGCGCGCGAAAATGGCACTCCAGCTCGCGGCGCGTATCGAAACGGGTGATCGCCGGCTCGCCCATGTTTATCCCAGTTCGATCCAGCCGTCCTGGTACCAGGTGTAGAGCGCTTCGAGCACGTCGTCCGACGCCTGGGCCAGTGCCTCGCCCGAAAGGCGCCGTTCGTTGGCCAGCACGTCGAGGACAATTTTGTCCGCACGGCGCACGGCAAACGATTCGCCGTTGATGAAGACGTGCTTGCCTCGATACAGCATCAGCGACTTCGGCGACAGTTTCAGGCCACGCTTGGCGGCCGTCTCCATGAAGCGCCCAACCACCAGCAGCTTGCCTGGGGGCGTGAAGAACACGTTGTGCTTCGGCTCGGACATGTATTCGCCGAAGAAGATCGTCACGTCTTCCTCGTCGAAGCGCACCTTGTTCAGTTCTTCGGTGACGCTGGCGAGCATCTCGCGCGGGATCTCGGCCGGGTTCCTGGCCGGCTGCAGGTCGGGGTCGGCGTAGCGGCCGGGCAGGTCGATCGAGTCGGCCATGAACTGGAGGAAGGCTTCGCCCAGTTCCTGGAACGAAGGCGAGCGGAAACCGATCGAATAGGTCATGCATTCGCCCTCGGCCACGCCGTCGTGCGCGTAGTGCGGGGGCAGGTACAGCATGTCGCCCGGTTCCAGCACGAATTCTTCTTCCGGGGTAAAGTTCGACAGAATCTTCAGCGGTACGCCCTCGACCAGCGACAGGTCTTGCTGGGCGCTGATCTTCCAGCGCCGCTTGCCGTGCGCCTGCAGCAGGAAGACGTCGTAGGAATCGAAGTGAGGACCGACGCCGCCGCCGTCGGTGGCGTAGCTGACCATCAGGTCGTCCAGGCGCGCGTCGGGCAGGAAGCGGAACTCGCGCAGGAGGGCGTCGGCGCGTTCGTCGAGCAAGTTCACGCCTTGCACCAGCAGGGTCCATTCGCGCTGGGTACGCGGCGGCAGTTCAAGCAGCGGGCCATGCTGCATGTCCCACTGGCCGTCGGCCATGGTGACCAGGCGCGACTCGACGTGGTTCCTGGTCGCGGCTTCGGCAAGCTTCTCAAACTTGAGCAGCGGCTTGAAACCGGGGATGGCGTTGCGGATCAGCAGGGGCTTCTTGTGCCAGTAATCGCGCAGGAACTGGGCGGGGGTGATATTCCCTAATAGCTGTAATTTTTTCATGCGCCATTATAACCAGCGCTCTCACGGACGGCAGCGGGCTAAGGTTATAATCCGCTCCTTACAACGAAAGGAAACGCGATGAAGATTGCCAAGAATACGGTCGTGACGGTGAACTACAAACTGTCGGACGCACAGAACAACCTGATCGAAGAAGGCGTGCAGCCGATGGTCTACCTGCACGGCGGTTACGAAAACACCCTGCCGAAAATCGAAGAAGAACTCGACGGCAAGGAAGTTGGCTATTCGTCGACGCTGCAGGTCGAACCGGACGACGCGTTCGGCGACTACGATGCCGAGCTGGTCAAGGTCGAAGACCGCAAGCTGCTGCCGGAGCCGCTCGAAGTGGGTATGCAGTTCGAAGGCATGGCCGACGGTTCGCCGGACGACGAGCCGATGATCTTCACCGTCACCGAAATCGCCGACGACAAGGTCGTGCTCGACGGTAACCACCCGCTGGCCGGCATGGCCTTGCGCTTCGAGCTGTCGGTCATCGACGTGCGCGCCGCCACCGACGAAGAAATCGCCCACGGCCACGTGCACGGCGCCCACGGTCATCACCACGGTGAAGACGACGGCGACGAAGGCGACGAAGGCGATCATTTCCGTAGCCAGCCGCTGCATTAATTTTTTGAATTGCCGGGGAGTGGGGCTGGCTACATGCCAGTCCCACGGTCCCCGGTTTTACCGAATCACTCCCCCGCATCCTTCAAGCTGAACAACGCCTTCTTCCCCGGCGTCACCTTCACTTCGACCGCCTCGCCCCCGACCGACACGTGCCCGACATTGCCGCGCCACGCGATCGCCGGACGCGCCTTCTTCGGCAGCGCCGCGCTGTCGACCAGCAGCACCTTGCCCTCGAATTTCTGCGCCAGCAGCTGCACCTGGTTGCGGGTCGCCGCGAAACCGTCGCGCGTGACGGGCGCGCGCCGCAGCAGGCTGCGCAGGCCCGTCGGCTCGATCAGCGGCTTCAGGTCGCCTTCCGAGAACAGCACGATCGCATCGACCTTGTCGCGCCGCGCCAGCGTGAACAGGCGATTGAGCCAGAAGCGGGTCGCCACCGCCCGGTCTTCGTATTCGCTGTTGCGCCCGGCCGCGGCCAGGTAATGGTTATTGTTGGCGGGGAGGTTGACGGTGGCGTACAGCACCGAGTCCACGGTCCAGTGGGCGTTCTCGGCATAGCTGCGAAAGCGCGGACTACTCGACAGGCGCGTCAGCGACAGCTTTTTCGCGCCCAGCGACTGCGGCTCGCCGTGAAAGACTTCGCGCATCCGGTTCAGGCGCTCGACGGCGTTGGTGCGGCCGGCCGAGTTGCGGCAATCGGTCCAGTCGCTGCCGGCCGGCAGGACGATGACGGGACGCCTGGCCTTGTCGATCAGGTCGTGCCGCTCCTGGTACATGTTGTCGCCGCAAGGCTCGCTGGAAGCCTTGATGCCGGTGACGACGACGAAGGCGATCGACTTCTCGCTCGTTTCCGCCAGCGCCTGTTTAAAGTGTTCCTCGCCCGGCTTGTCGAAGCTGTGGCCGATGACGCCGAAGCGGTGCTCCTCGACAGGCTCGCGCGCACCGTCGCGCGCCGCGCCGGACGAAGGCGCCATCAGCGCCATCAGCAGCGCGGCGGCCAACAAGGCAGGGCGCAGGCGCGGCATCAGGCGGCCAGGCGCTTGAGTTCGTACAGCCGCGCGAGCGCCTCGCGCGGGGTGAGCGCGTCCGGATCGAGCTCGTCGAGCGCTTCCAGCAAGGCTGACGGCACGGCCGGCGCTGCCGCTGGCGGCGCCGCTTCTTCGATCGTCTCATCGCAGGGCAGCGCGAACAGGTCCAGCTGCGGCGTGCTGCCCACCGCCTGCGATTCGAGGCGCGCCAGGTGCTTGCGCGCGGCCTTGATGACGCCGGGCGGCACGCCCGCCAGCTGCGCCACCTGCAAGCCGTAGCTTTGCGAGGCCGGGCCGTCCTGTACCGCGTGCAGGAATACGATCGTGTCCTTGTGTTCGACCGCCGAGAGGTGGACGTTTGCCGCGCTCGGGTGGGTCTCGGGCAGCTGGGTCAGCTCGAAATAGTGGGTTGCGAAAAGGGTAAAACTGCGGCTGCTGTCGATCAGGTGGCGCGCGATCGCCCAGGCCAGCGCCAGGCCGTCGAACGTCGAGGTGCCGCGCCCGACTTCGTCCATCAGCACCAGCGAGTGTTCGGTGGCGCCGTTCAGGATGGCGGCCGATTCGGTCATCTCGACCATGAAGGTCGAGCGCCCGCCGGCCAGGTCGTCGTTGGCGCCGATGCGGGTGAAGATGCGGTCGATCGGGCCGATCGTCGCACTGGTGGCCGGCACATAGCTGCCGACATAGGCCAGCAGCACGATCAGCGCGGTCTGGCGCATGAAGGTGGATTTACCGCCCATATTCGGGCCGGTAATGAGTAGCAAGCGGCGCTCGTTGGAGAGCTTGCAGTCGTTGGCGATGAAGCGCTCGATCTGTTTTTCCACGACCGGATGGCGTCCTTCGACAATGGCGAGGCAGGGCGCATCGACCAGTTGCGGCGCGCACCAGTTGTGGCGCAGCGCGTGGCTTGCCAGCGCCACGAGCGTGTCGATCTGGGCCAGGCCCTGCGCCACGCGTTGCAGGTCGCCGATGTGCGGCCCGAGGCAGGCGAGCAGCTCTTCGTACAGCGCCTTTTCGCGCACCAGCGCCTTGTCCTGGGCCGACAGCGCCTTGTCCTCGAAAGCCTTCAGTTCCGGCGTGATGTAGCGTTCGCAGTTTTTCAGCGTCTGGCGGCGGCGGTAATCGTCCGGCACCTTGTCCGTCTGGCCGTTGGTGACTTCGATATAAAAGCCGTGCACCTTGTTGTACTCGACGCGCAGGTTGGCGATCCCGGTGCGGGCGCGCTCGCGCGTCTCGAGGTCGACCAGGAACTGGCCGGCGTTCTGCGACAGCGCGCGCAGCTCGTCGAGTTCCGCGTCGAAACCGGGCGCGAAGACGCCGCCGTCGCGCACCATTGCAGCCGGCTCCTCGGCCACCGCGCGGGCGAGCAGGTCGAGGCAGGGCACGGGCGTATCGACGGCTTCGTGCAGTTCGCGCAAGAGGCAGGAGTCGCCCGGAATGAAGCAGCGTGCGACCTGCTGGCGTAGCGCCGGCAGTTGCTTCAAGCCGTCGCGCAGGCTGGCCAGGTCGCGCGGGCGTACCGACAGCAGGGCGATGCGCGTCGTGATGCGCTCGATGTCCGGCACTTCGTTCAGCGTGCTTGATAAGCCGGCCGTCGCATCGCCCTGGGCCAGCGCCTCGATTGCTTCATGGCGCGCGCGCGCCACGCGCTGGTCGCGTTTCGCATGGTGCAGCCAGTGGCGCAGCAGGCGCGAACCCATCGCGGTGCGGCAGCCGTCGAGCAGCGAAAACAGGGTCGGCGACTCCTGGCCGCGGATGGTTTCCGTCAGTTCCAGGTTGCGGCGCGTGGCGGCGTCGAGACCGATGAATTCGTTCTCGCTTTCGACGGTCAGGCTGTTCACGTGTTGCAGGCCGCGGCCCTGGGTCGATTGCGCATAGCGCAGCAGCGCGCCGGCCGCGCCGAACGCGGCACCCAGGCCATCGGCGCCGAAGCCGGTGAGGGTGGCGACACCGAGCTGCTCGACCAGCGCCTTGTGGCCCTTGACCACGTCGAAATGCCACTCGGGCACGCGCTGGGTATGGGCGAACGGATTGTCGTCGAACAGGTTGCCGTCGTCGGCGCGCAGGATTTCGGCCGGCGCGATGCGCTCGAGCTCCTGCGCCAGGCGGGTGCTGACCGTGCGTTCGTCGCCCGAGAATTCCGTCAGGCGCAGCGCGCCGCTGGCCAGCGACAGCCAGGCCATGCCCACGGTGGTCGACTTGCGCTGGGTGAGCGTGTACAGCGCCAGCAGCGAACGTTCCGCCTTTTCCGGCAGCAGGTCGGAATCGGTGAGGGTGCCGGGCGTGACCACGCGCACCACCTTGCGCTCGACCGGTCCCTTGCTGGTGGCCGGGTCGCCGATCTGCTCGCAGATCGCGCACGATTCGCCGAGTTTCACCAGCTTGGCGAGGTAGCCGTCGAGCGAGTGGAAAGGCACGCCGCACATCTTGATCGGATTGCCATTCGAGGCCCCGCGCGCTGTCAGCGTGATGCCGAGGATGCGCGCGGCCTTTTCGGCGTCGTCGTGGAACAGCTCGTAGAAGTCGCCCATGCGGTAGAACACCAGCATGGTCGGGTAATCGGCCTTGATGCCCAGGTATTGGGCCATCATCGGGGTGACTTTCTCCGACGTTGCGCGTGCCGCAGCGGCGTTGATTTCGGTAGGGACGGTGGTCATGTCAATCGTGTTCGGTAAGGCAGGGCCGATGCCATGCCAAGGACCGCCATTTTACAGCCATTGGCTGGGCAGCATGCTGCCGCAGTGGCATGCGCTCACCGATGCGCTGAATGGCCCCCGCGACAGGCACCAGCCGCGCAATGCCGCTCAGCTGCGCAGCAAGGCGAGGATCGTGTCGAGCTTGCAGGGCGTGGGTGTGAACAGGCAGCGCCGCTCGCGGTCGTCCAGCATGGACGGGGCCGTATAGCCGGAGGTGAGGACGATTTTCACGCGCGGGAAGATGCGCCGCCACGCGGCGCGTTCGACAGAAGGAAATGACAAGTATGCAGGATTCCGGGTTCAGGCTGCAAACACTTGTTTGTCTGCCATGGATGACGGGTCAGGCGCTGGTCTGTTTGTTACCGGATTATGGTTCCCATAGGAACGGCATAAAAATAAACTATCGAATCGGGCTTGATTTTGCTGGAATCGGCATAACCCCTCAAGCATGGCCATTCAACGCAAAACGATTCTCGTGATTCATTCCGCGGCCCGCGATCCGGCCGAGCTGCGCCGCCTGCTCGGCACGATGGGCCATATCGCCGTCACCGCCGCCGGGCAGCGCGCCGCGCTCAAGGCGCTCGGCACGGTGCGCTTCGACATCATCTTCACCAGCGTCGGCGGTGCGGAGCCGGGCAGCGAGCGCAGCTTCGTGCAGGAACTGCGCGCGATCGCACCGGGGAGCGCCGTGGTCGGCATCAAGGAACCGGGCCAGGAGGCGGCCAACGAGGCCTGGATGGGCGAATGCGACGCTACCATCCAGGCGCCGCTGTCGCCGTCGCGGGTGCAGTGGGCGCTCGATTTCGAGCTGCGTTATTTCGGGAGTTGAGCCCCCAGCCCATGCGGAAATGCTATCGTTCGGCTTGCGTAACATTTTTTCTGCGCAACTTATAACCACCGACACGATTTCATGCCCGAACTTTCCTTGTCCGCAATGGCCCGATCCAGCGATATTCCCGCCGCCGATAGCGCGGACACGGCGCCCGCCGGGGACGCCATGTTCCGCGCGTTTTTCGACCAGGCCCCGAATTTCGCGGCGCTCCTGAGCCTCGATGGCCGCGTCGTCGACATGAACCGGGTGTCGCTGGAATTAGGTGGCTATGCGCGCGCGGACGTCATCGGCCTGCCGTTCTGGGAATGCCGCTGGTGGGCGTATTCGCCCGATCTGGTGGAGGCCGCGCGCGCGGCGACGCTGGCCGCGGCCGTTGGCGAAACCGTGCGCCGCGTCTCGCCCTACCGCGCCTTCGATAGCAGCGAACGCTATGCAGAAGTGGTGGTCGCGCCGGTCAGCGACGACGCCGGGCGCATCCTGTTCCTCGCTGCCACCGGCGTCGACGTCACCGAACGGCGCCGCGTGGCGCAGCGCCTGCGCCTGCTCGACGAGATCGGCGAGGCGACCCGCATCGCGGCCGAACCGGTGGCGATCATGGCCGAGGCCACGCGCCTGCTGGGCGAGCACCTGGGCGTGACGCGCGTCGCCTACGCCGACCTCGAGCCGGACAACGACCGCTTCACGATCCGCCACGACTGGCATGTCGAAGGCGTGATGAGCACCGTCGGCACCTATTCGCTCGATTTGTTCGGCTCGCGCGCGACCTCGAACCTGCGCGTCGGGCGCACGCTGCTGGTGGCCGACGTCGACCGCGAACTGGCGGCGGCGGACGGCGCCGACATGTTCAACGCGATCGGCATCAAGGCCATCATCTGCTGCCCGCTGGTCAAGGAAGGCCGGTTGGTGGCGATGATGGCGGTGCACCAGCGCGAAGCGCGCGCCTGGAGCGGAGGTGAAGTGGCGCTGGTGGAAGCCGTGGTCGAGCGCTGCTGGGCCCATATCGAACGGGTGCGCGGGGCCGAGGCGCTGCGCGAGGCGGACCGGCGCAAGTCGGAATTTCTGGCCACGCTGGCGCACGAACTGCGCAACCCGCTGGCGCCGATCCGCAACGGCCTCGAACTGCTGCGCCTGGCCGAAACCAAGCCCGCGCTGCAAGCGAACGTGCGCGCGATGATGGAGCGCCAGGTCGGGCACATGGTCCACCTGATCAACGACCTGCTCGACATCGCGCGCGTCTCGAGCGGCAAGGTGGTGTTGAAAGTCGAACGCCTGGCCTTGCAGGACGTGGTCGCCAGCGCGATCGAGACCAGCCTGCCGCAGATCGAGTCCAGCGGGCATACGCTCGCCGTCGACCTGCCGCCGGACCCCTTGCCGATCGAGGCCGACACCGTGCGTCTGAGCCAGGTGCTCAGCAACCTGCTGTCGAACGCCGCCAAGTACACGCCGCAGGGCGGACGCGTCACCGTGGCGGCGCGCCGCGAAGGCGACGAGGTCGTGATCGTGGTCAGCGACACGGGCATCGGCATCGCCGCCGAATCGCTGCCGGAAGTGTTCGAGATGTTCACCCAGGTCTCGCGCAGCATCGACCGCGCCAAAGGGGGGCTGGGCATCGGCCTGGCGCTGGTGCGCCACCTGGTGCAGCTGCATGGCGGCAGCGTCGCAGCGGCCAGCGCCGGGGTGGGGCAGGGCAGCAGTTTTACCGTCCGCCTGCCGGCCGGTATCGACGCCGGCCGCGAGGCGCCGGCGCAGCCGGTACGCATGGGCACCTGGCCGCCGCGCCGCCTGCGCGTGCTGGTGGCCGACGACAACGTCGACGCCGCCGATACCCTGTGCGCGCTGCTGCATTTCGGTGGCCACTTCACCCGCGTCGCCCACGACGGCGAAGAGGCCGTGCGCCTCGCCGCCGAGCTGCAGCCGCACGTCGCCTTCCTCGACATCGGCATGCCGCACCTCGACGGCTATGGCGCGGCGCGTGCCATCCGCGCGCTACCCGGCCTGGCCTCGGTGCGCCTGGTCGCGCTGACCGGCTGGGGCGCGCAGGAGGACCGCCGCCGCTCGCAGGAGGCAGGGTTCGACGCGCACCTGCTCAAACCGGCGGTGCCGGAGGAAGTGCAGGCCCAGCTCGAGTGCGACGGACGCGGGTAAGGGAAGTGCATTCGGCGCATGTCTTACCTGCCATGGATGTCGACGCACCTTACAATCCCTGTTCCCGGATGGCCGAGTATCGCGCTAAGTGCCTGATATCGCCCGGATCTTTAATGTTGGAACGAAACTTGCTTTTATTTACGCGCCAACAATAAGGAAAATCCATGCGCCACATCCACCGTCTCGCCGCGTTCGTCGTCACCGTTCTGGTTTGCGCCAGCGCTTCGGCCTCGGTCGTTGCCACCAATACGACGTATGGCGTCATCGATGCCAGCGAAGCGACGCGCGCGTTGGCCGTTGACGTGCGTGGCCGGATTACCGACGTGAACCTCACGGTGGAATTTTCAAAGTGCGACGATCCGCCGATCGGAGCGAGCGGCAGCGCTTGCATGGGCCGTGGTTCACCCTTCGAAAATGAATTCAGGTTGTCCTTGATTGCGCCGAACGGCGAGTCGGTCGCGCTGGTCCAGGAGTTGAGAACCTATACCGTGGGAGCACCCGGCAGCGGCGTCGGGCGTGCCAGTGTCACCTTCGACGACGAAGCACTGCAGGCAGCCGGTCCGCGCGTGCGGGCAGGCAGTTTCCGTCCCGCCGGGATGCTGTCGCTGTTCGACGGCATGGACTTGTTCGGCAGCTGGACGCTGTATCTGCGCGACTTCAACCGTGGCGATCCGCTCGAATTCTTCTCGGCCTCGCTCGACATCGCCTACGAACCGGCGCCCGTGCCGGAGCCGGCCACGCTGGCGATGCTGGGACTGGGCCTGGGGCTGATGGGGATGCGCGCGACGCGCAAGCGCTAAACCACCCTGCGAAACCCAGGTTCAGGTCAGCGCGACACGATCAATTTCACGCCGAGCGCAACGAACACGGTGCCGGCCAGCCTGTCGAGCCACTTGCCGGCGCCGGGTTTGCGTTCCAGCCAGGCGCCTGCCGCGCCGGCAAAATAACCCAGCAGCCCGAACAGGATCGCCGCCTGCAGCGTGAAGGTCACGCCCAGCGCCAGCATCTGGCCGGGCACGTTGCCGTTGGCCGCGATGACGAACTGCGGCAGCAGCGACAGGAAGAACAGCACCACTTTCGGGTTGATGGCGTTCGCCAGCAAGCCCTTCATGAAGAGACCGCGCAGCGACTGCGCCGGCGCGCCGGCAGCGGCCGCCGACTGCCCGCCGCTGCTGCGCAGCGCCCCGATCCCCAGCCACACCAGATACAGGCCGCCGCCGATGCGCAGCGCCGTGAATGCAGTGGGGGAGGCGGCGATGACGGCGCTCACGCCAATCACGGCGAGGAAGGTGTGGCTCAGGCAGCCAAGCGCGCAGCCAAGGCCGAAGACCATGCCTTGTTTGCGTCCCTTCGACATGCCGAGGCCGAGGACCATCAGGTTGTCGGGGCCGGGGGAGGCGGTAAGGAGGACGGCGGCGAGCAGGAAGCCGAAAAATTGTTCGGGTGCGAGCATAGTGATCGATCAATGAAGCGAAGGGACGTAGGGTGGGCGGGAGACCCGCCCACCCTACCGGTCTTACTTTGCGTCTGCGACCCGCTGCGCGATATGCGCCAGCGCCGCATCGACCTGGTCGATCAGGATCAGGCACAAATCGCCTTCGTTCAAACGCGCCAGCGCCCGGTCGATGGCGACGAACTCGCCGTTGATTTCCTCGACGTGGCTGGTGCGCGTGGCGCCTTCCAGGCCCTGGCGCAGCAGGGCGACGACTTCGCCGTCGGGACGGCCGCGCTGGCACTGGTCCTGGTACAGCAGCACGTCGTCGAAGGCCTTGCCGAGGATTTCGGTTTGCTGGGTGATGTCCTGGTCGCGCCGGTCGCCCGCGCCGCTGATCACAACCGAGCGGCGTTTGGCCGGCATGTTCTCGACCGCCGACACCAGGGCGGCAATCGCGTCCGGGTTGTGCCCGTAGTCGGCGATCAGGGTCGCACCGTTGTAGTCGAACACGTTGAAGCGGCCCGGCGCGTTGTCGCTCTCGCCGACGAAGGTTTTCAGGCCGAGGCGGATCTTGTCCCAGTCCAGGCCCACGGCCCAGGCGGCAGCAACCGAGGCCATCACGTTTTCGACCTGGAAGCCGATGACGCCGCCACGGGTGATCGGCACCTCGGCGAGGGCGATCTTCGTTTCGAGCTTGCCCTGGGCGCAGACCAGGAAACCGCCGTCCACGTACACCACGCGCCGGCCCTGGGCGCGGTGCATCGCCATCAAGGGATGGCCGCCGTCCTGGGCGAAGAAGGTGACGTCGCCCTTCGTGTTGTCGGCCATGGCGGCGACAACCGGATCGGCCGCGTTCAGCACGGCCATGCCGCCGACCTTCACGTTCTGGACGATCACGCGTTTCAGGACCGCGAGGTCTTCCAGCGTGGTGATGTAGTTCAGGCCGAGATGGTCGCCGGCGCCGATGTTGGTCACCACGGCCACTTCGCAGCGGTCGAACGCCAGGCCCTCGCGCAGCAGGCCGCCGCGCGCGGTTTCGAACACGGCGGCGTCGACGTCCGGATGCAGCAGCACGTTGCGCGCGCTGCGCGGGCCGCTGCAGTCCCCGCTGTCGATGCGGCGCCCTTCGATGTAGACACCGTCGGTATTGGTCATGCCGGTGCGCAGGCTTGACGCGGTGAGCAAATGCGCGATCAGGCGCACGGTGGTGGTCTTGCCGTTGGTGCCGGTGACGGCGACGACCGGGATGCGACCGTCGTCGCCTTCCTTGAACATCGTTTCGATGATCGCTTCGCCGACGTCGCGGCCCTTGCCGAAGGAAGGCGAAAGGTGCATGCGCAGGCCGGGCGCTGCATTGACTTCGACGATGCCGCCGTTCTGTTCTTCGATCGGTTTGAGGACGGAATCGCAGACCAGGTCGACGCCGCAGATGTCCAGCCCGACCATGTGGGCGGCGGCGATCGCGCGTGCCGCCACTTCCGGATGGACGTCGTCGGTGACGTCGGTGGCCGAGCCGCCGGTCGACAGGTTGGCGTTATTGCGCAGGACGACGCGGCGGCCCTTGGCCGGGACCGAGTCGGCAGCCAGCCCTTGTTTGGCCAGGCTGCCGAGCGCGATGTCGTCGAAGCGGATTTTAGTCAGCGAAGTCGAGTGCCCGTTGCCGCGACGCGGATCGAGGTTGACCTGGTCGACCAGCTGGCGCACCGTGTGCACGCCGTCGCCGACGACGATCGGCGGATCGCGCCGGGCGGCGGCCACCAGCTTGTTACCGATGACGAGCAGGCGGTAATCGTGGCCCGGCAGGTAGCGCTCGACGAGGATGTCGTCGCGGAACTCGGAGGCCGAGTTGAAGCCGGCGGTAATCTGTTCCTTGGTCGTGATGTTGACCGTCACGCCCTTGCCCTGGTTGCCGTCCTTCGGCTTGATGACGACCGGCAGGCCGATCTCCTGCGCGGCAGCCCAGGCGTCATCCGCATCAAGCACCACGCGGCCGAGCGGCACCGGCACGCCGGCGGCATCTAACAGGCGCTTGGTCAGTTCCTTGTCCTGGGCGATGGTCTCGGCAATCGCTCCGGTGGCGTCGATCTCGGCGGCCTGGATGCGGCGCTGCCTGCTGCCCCAGCCGAACATCACGAGGCTGCCTTCGGTCAGACGCCGGAACGGGATACCGCGCTCGATGGCGGCCTGCACGATCGACCCGGTCGACGGCCCGAGGCGCACGTCTTCGTCGAGGTCGCGCAGCTGGGTCAAGGCCGCGTCCAGGTTGAAGGGCGTGTCCTGGACGGCGGCGCCGATGAGTTGCTCGGCCAATTCCAGCGCCAGGCGGCCGACGTCTTCTTCCGAATACTCGACCACGACCTGGTAGATGCCCGTTTCCAGCGTGGCGGTGGTGCGGCTGAAGGTGACCGGGCAGCCGGCTTCGGCTTGCAAGGCCAGCGCCACGATTTCCAGCACTTCGGCCATCGGCACGGGGTCGAGCGCATCTTCTTCGTGGCCGAAGGGCTGCAGCTGGCCGAGCTGGGGAAAGCGCGAACGCAGGCGCGACTCGAAGCCAGGCAGGGTGGCGATCGATTCCTCTTCAGGGGTGCAGGCGACGATCGCCTCGACCGAGGTGTGGTGGCTCCAGAGGTTAGGGCCGCGCAAGGCCCGTACGCGAGATACTTCCATAAACCTGTATTCCTTTCATGTGGGCCGCGCCCGCCGCTACGCGAGCGGCGCGTTCCCTGGCTTCGGCGAACCGCGCCTTTGAATCAATAAGCTGTTTTTTTGGTCGCGTCGAAGGCGCGCAGGCCGCCGCAGATCAGGTCTTGCTGCAGGCCCAGCGCCCAGGCGGCGGCGGTTGCGGCGAGCACGCTGGCCGGATGCTTGACGGTGGCCGGCTTGATCTTGCCCAGGTCGAGCAGGCGGGTCTCGGCCTCGCCCTCGGCCAGCACGATGTGGTTGTCGCGCGCGAAGACGACGCGCTCGCCGCCGGCACGGTGCCGGACCATCACCGGATTGGATTCGTCCATGGCGTAGAAGATCACGCGCCCGTCCGACAGCTCGGCCAGTTTCACCACTTCCGGATCGGCGGCGTTCAGCACCGCTGCGCCCTCGGACAGGATCACGTCGACCTGGCTGCGCACCACGTTGGCCAGCGCTTCCTCGCCGTCGATGTGGAATTCGGCCACGTCAGCCAGCTGGCCCATGTCGGTTACCACGCCCACCGAGCAGCGGTCGTAGGGGAGGCCCCCAAGCAGGATGCTGCGCGCGTTCGATTCGAACACGGCCGCTTCGACGTTGCGGTTGATGAGCAGGCGCTCGCCGAAGGCAAAGCCGGTGCAGTCGCCTTTCTGCACCTGGCGCCCGTCGAGGTACAGGCCCTCGCCATTGGCGACGCCGGCATGCTTGCCGGCGGCGTTCAGCAGGCAGCCGAGCAGGCGTGCGATCAGGCTGGTGCCCAGCGTGCCGGTGACGCCGACGAGCGGAATGCGGCCGGAGTCCCCGTCCGCGAACAGGTGCGCGATGATGGCGGCGCCGACATTGCGCGGCGTGCCGCTGGCCGGCTTGATGTGGGCCAGCAGGCCCGGGCTCGAATTGACTTCGATGATCGCGCCGCGCTGTTCAGCCAGGGGCTTCGAGATGTCTTCGCATACCAGGTCGATGCCGGCGATGTCGAGGCCGACGACGCGCGCGGCCAGGGCCGCCACGTGGGCTACTTCAGGGTGGATCAGGTCCGTCACGTCGTCCGAGACGTTGCCGTTCGGCTGGATCAGCACCTTCTGGCCATCCTGCGCAATCGACGCGGGCGTGAGGCCCTGGCGCTTCAGGTCGAGCAGGATTTCGTCGTCCTGCACGTTGACGCGGCCGAGCGGATGCTCTTCGCTGTCGCCGCGGCGCGGGTCAGTGTTGATCTGGCTGGCGACCAGCGCGCTGACGCTGGAAGTGCCGTCGCCGGTGACCCACAGCGACTCGCCGCGCGCCACCGCCACGACCTGCTTGCCGACGACGAGCAAACGGTGTTCGTTGCCGGGAATGAAGCGTTCGACCAGTACGGCGCTGCTGTCGCCCGCTTCGGAGGCGATCGCATACGCGGTGCGCACCTCAAGCTCGCTCATCAGGTTCAATGTCACGCCGCGGCCATGGTTGCCGTCGACCGGCTTGACGACGACCGGCAAGCCGATGTCCTGGGCTTCTTCCCATGCGGCTTCGGCGCTGCGCACGAGGGCGCCTTCCGGCACCGGGACGCCGCAGGACGACAGCAGGGTCTTCGTCAAATCCTTGTCGCTGGCGATGCTCTCGCCGATCGCGCTGGTCTGGTCGGTCTCGGCGGTCCAGATGCGGCGCTGCGCGGCGCCATGGCCGAGCTGCACAAGGTTGCCTTCGGTCAGGCGGATCGAGGGGATGCGGCGGTCGGTGGCGGCGTCGACGATGTTCGCTGTCGACGGGCCCAGGCAGTAGCGGTCGACCAGTTCGGTGAGGCTGGCAACGGTGCCCACCATGTCGAAATCTTCGTCGTTAATGGCGGACATCAGGAGGCGGTGGCCGGCGTCCAGCGCGGCGCGGCCGACGATGGCGTCGCGCGTGCGGAAGGCCATCTTGTAGACACCATGCACGCCGGTCGAGCGGGTCTTGCCGAAGCCGGTCTTCATGCCGGCCATGTTCTGCAGCTCGAGCACGACGTGTTCGAGGATGTGGCCGGCCCAGGTGCCGCATTCGAGGCGCTCGTGGAAGCCGCCGCGCTCGCCCACGCCGCAGCGGTGTTCGATCAGGCCGGGCAGCAGGGCAGTCAAGCGCGCGTTGAAGCCGGGCAGGGTGTTCGAGGGGAAGTCTTCCAGTTCGCCAATGTCGAGCCAGGCCTCGAGCACCGGACGGTAAGTCCAGATATTCGGGCCGCGCAGGTGCGCTACACGGAGAAACTTGATGTCATTCTTCTTTGTCATGTAATGATGTCTTGCCCACGGTGCCCGCTCGTGCACCATGATGGCGTTGCCTATGTTTACCTGCCTGTGCGCTACCGCACCCAAACGCGGTTATGCGGCGCACATGTGTTGTATACTTGCCGTACCGAAGCTTACAGTGCCGTACCGACTTATGCCAAATGGGCAGCCGCGGCTACCCTGTTTTGCCCCGTAGAGCATTTTTCTCTTGCTTCATGTAAACCGCTGAGCCGGTCACCGCGTTACCCTCACTCCAGAACATGCCTGTCACGGGCGGCATCTCAATGACAACTCAACAACTCGCTACTCCGACATCGCTGGCGGTCGCCGCCGGCTTCCTGCCTGACGGTTGGGACAATGACGTCCGGAAACAGCTTGCACCAGGGGAAAACGTTCTCACCGGCGTGGAGGTTGACCTCGACACGAAATTACGTTTCACGAAGGGCATTCTGGTGGTCACGAACCGCCGGCTGCTGTCGCGTGCACCGGGTGAAGCGACCTGGTGCGACTGGGCCTTCCAGCCCGGGCTGCTGCTGCGCCACCACGACCACGCCGGCGTCGGCCACCTCGAACTGGTCGACCAGCATGGCTTGCTGGCCTCCTGGCGCTTCACGCTGGGCCAGAACCTGCACGCGATCCGCGTCGCCGACGCCTTTGCCGAACAGGTGAAAAGTGTCGAGACCGGCCAGCCGGTGTTCGTCCCCGAACAGCACATCTGCCCGAGCTGCAAGGCGCCGCTGGAGCCTGACCAGGAAGAGTGCCCGATCTGCACCAAGGTCCTGCACACGCCGCCCTCGACCTGGACCCTGTTCCGCCTGTGGCGCTTCGCCATGCCCTACCGCGGCCAGTTGCTGCTGGGTTTCCTGCTGATGCTGGGCAGTACGGCGGCGCACATGATTCCGCCCTACCTGACGATGCCGCTGATGGACGACGTCCTGATCCCCTACCAGAACGGCCAGAAGATCGACCAGAACCTGGTCTACCTGTACATGGGCGGCCTGCTGGCGTCGGCCGTGCTGGCCTGGGCGCTGGGCTGGGCCAAGACCTATGTGCTGGCGCTGGTGTCCGAGCGCATGGGCGCGGACTTGCGCTCGACCACCTACGAACACCTGCTGAAACTCTCGCTCGAATTTTTCGGCGGCAAACGCACGGGCGACCTGATGAGCCGCATCGGCAGCGGCTCGGACAGGATCTGCGTTTTCCTGTCGCTGCACCTGCTCGACTTCCTCTCCGACGTCCTCATGATCATCATGACCGGCGTGATCCTGTTCACGATTAACCCGTGGCTGGCCTTCATCACCCTGGTGCCGCTGCCCTTCATCGCCTGGATGATCCACGTCGTGCGCGATAAACTGCGCACCGGCTTCGAGAAGATCGACCGCGTCTGGGGTGAAGTCACCAACGTGCTGGCCGATACCATTCCCGGCATCCGCGTGGTGAAAGCCTTTGCCCAGGAAAAGCGCGAAGCGGTGCGCTTTCGCGAAGCGAACAAACACAACCTGGCCGTCAACGACAAGTTGAACAAGGTCTGGTCGCTGTTCTCGCCGACGGTGTCCTTCCTCACCGAACTCGGTTTGCTGGTGATCTGGTGTTTCGGTATCTGGCAAGTGTCGCGCGGCGACATCACGGTCGGCACGCTGTCCGCCTTCATCGCCTACAGCGGCCGCTTCTACGTGCGCCTCGATTCGATGAGCCGCATCGTCTCGGTCACGCAAAAGTCGGCCTCGGCCGCCAAGCGCATCTTCGACATCCTCGACCACGTCTCGAGCGTGCCGGACCCGGTCAACCCGGTGAAGGTGCCTGAGGTACAGGGCAATATCGAACTGCGCGAGGTGGGCTTCCGCTACGGGAACCGCGCCGTGAACCGCGGCATCTCGCTCAACATCAAGGCCGGCGAGATGGTCGGCCTGGTCGGCCACAGCGGCTCGGGCAAGAGCACGCTGGTGAACCTGATCTGCCGCTTCTACGACGTGGCCGAAGGCGCGATCTTGCTCGACGGCGTCGACATCCGCAGCTTTGCCGTGGCCGACTACCGCCGCAACATCGGCCTCGTGCTGCAGGAGCCGTTCCTGTTCTTCGGCACGATCGCCGAAAACATCGCCTATGGCAAACCGGATGCGACGCGCGAGGAAATCATCGCCGCCGCCAGGGCCGCCCACGCCCACGAATTCATCCTGCGCCTGGCGCAGGGTTACGATTCGATGGTCGGCGAGCGCGGCCAGGGCCTGTCGGGCGGCGAGCGCCAGCGCATCTCGATCGCGCGCGCCTTGCTGATCGACCCTCCGATCCTGATCATGGACGAAGCGACGTCCTCGGTCGACTCGGAAACCGAAAAGGAAATCCAGAAGGCGCTCGACAACCTGGTGCAGGGCCGCACCACGATCGCGATCGCGCACAGGCTCTCCACCTTGCACCGCGCCGACCGCCTGATCGTGCTCGACCGGGGCGTGGTGGTGGAAGAGGGCAGCCACGACGAACTGATGGCGCGCGAAGGCGCTTACCACCGCCTCTACGAAGCGCAGGCGCGTAACGTCGACCAGGACATGGACGACGCGGACAAGGACGATTGATATGACCGATTTATTCCAACTGCGCCGCGACAGCTTCGGCAAACTGGTGTTCACGGGCGAGGACGGCGTCGACGTCGTCGGCGTCATCCCCGTGCGCGCCTTCCCGATCCAGGCCCCGACGCGCGGCATCTCGCTGGTGCGCGACGGCGGCAAGGAAGTGGCCTGGATCGACGACCTCGCCACCGCACCTGCGCAGATCCGCGATCTCGTCTCCGAAGAGCTCGAAGGGCGCGAATTCATCCCCGAGATCGCCCATATCGTCAGCGTGTCGAGCTTTGCCACGCCGTGCACATGGACCGTGAAGACGGACCGTGGCGACACTGCCTTCGTGCTGAAAGTCGACGAGGACATTCGCCGTGTGGGCGAGGCGTCTTTGCTCATTTCCGACAGCCACGGCATCAACTTCCTGGTGCGGGACATGTTCAGGATCGATAAGCACAGCCGGAAGATCCTGGACCGGTTCTTGTAAGGGGCGAAACGCATCCTTGGCCCGGTTGCCTGCACCGCGTTGAACTTAGGGTGGACTCCCGAGTCCACGCGGTACAGCGCCAGCAAATCGACACCTCCTTGCCTGCTTGATGATCGCCTGCTCAACCTTCGCACTGCGTGGACTCAGGAGTCCATCCTGCGTGAATGCCATCTTTCAAGCCGCAGGACGATTCCTAATTCGCGCTGCGCTTGAAGCGCCGCCCCGCCTCGCTTATGCTGATCCTGTTCCATCCTGATCCGGAGGCAGCATGTTGCAAGGTGGCTGTTTTTGCGGCGCAGTGCGCTATGTCGTCGAGGGCGAGGTCTTCAACGGAACGCTCTGCCATTGCCGCGATTGCCGGCGTATCGCCGGGGCGCCGGCCGTGGCCTGGTTCAGCGTGCGCAAGGATGCCATGCGCTTCTCGACAGGCAATCCAGCCACTTTCCGCTCGAGCGAACACGTGCTGCGCGGCTTTTGCGCCACCTGCGGCACGACCCTGACCTTCCAGGACGACCGCTATGCCAACGATATCGACATCACCACCGCCAGCCTCGACGATCCTGAAGCCGTCCCGCCACGCGACCATACTTTCGCCGCAGAACGGCTGAGCTGGATGCACGCGAGCGACAGCCTGCCGGCCTGGCCGCGCACGCGTGCCGGCGGGCTTGCCTGACGCGCGGCTGACCTGCCTTTGACCCGGGCTTGATGCGATGAGCGTGAAACCGCACACAGACCCAGGCTTGAAGTGCCCGTACTGTCGTTCTATTGCCAACATTTAAGGAAGCCGACATGGATTCGATCAATCGTAACCAGACAGAAGAAAACCACCGCGACCTGACCGGCCTCGACGCTCGCAAACTGATCCGCGAGATGGCCGACGAAGTGGACACCTGTTTTTTCTGTACCAGCGGCGGCACGGGGCAGAGCCGCGGCGTACGCCCGATGAGCGTGCAAGTGGCCGACGATGCCGGCCACTTGTGGTTCCTGAGCGCCACAGACAGCCACACGAATGCGGAACTGGCGCACGACCCGGCCGTCAAACTGTTCTTCCAGCGTAGCGCCCACGCCGGCTTCATGGAACTCGACGGCATCGCCACCGTGTCGCAGGACAAGGCCAAGATCAAGGAGTTGTGGAAACCGATCCTGAAGACCTGGTTTACCGAAGGCGAGAACGACCCGCGCATTTCCGTCATCCAGGTCGTACCGCGCGAAGGCTATTACTGGGACAACAAGCATGGCCAGGTAGTGGCTGGCGCCAAGATGCTCATCGGCGCGGCCATCGGCAAGACGCTCGACGACTCGATCGAAGGCAAGCTGACTCCGTAACACAGGCCTGGCCTGCCGGGCTACGAGCGCTCGTAGGAGGGGAGATGATCGAACTGGATCATGTGATCGTATCCGCGCGCGATCGGGTCGCGTCGGCCCGTTTGCTCGCCTCCCTGCTCGACGTGCCCTGGGACGAGACGGCGCTGGGCATTTTTTCGGCCGTCTACGTCAATCCGGGCCTGACGCTCGACTTCATCACGACCGACGAGGCGTTCCCGATCGAACATTTCTGCTTTCGGGTAAGCAATGCCGACTTCGATGCGATCCTGAAGCGGCTGGAGCTTGCCGGCATCGGCTGGCGCGGCGACGTGCATGGGCCGAACGACGGCAAGATCGGCACCGCGCATGGCGGGCGCAATATTTATTGGGACGAGCCGGACAGGCATCGCTGGGAAATTCTCACCAACAGCTACGCACGCCGGAGCGCGCACGATTGAAGGTTTTTCGCCCCCGCGCACGCCATGTGTAACCCGCAGTTAGAATGGGTTGCAACGTAAACGCAGGGGGAACACATGCAACGAACGGCTTTGGTAGCAGGCATCACGGGAATCGGCGGCAACCATGCCGCACGCGAATTGTTCGCCAACGGGTGGAATGTCGTCGGCCTGTCGCGCCGCGCGCCGAAGGATTTGCCGGGCGTGCAGCACGTCGCGGCCGACCTGCTGGACCCTTCCTCACTGGCGGCTGGACTGGCCGATATTGCGCCGACCCACGTCTTCATCACCACCTGGATGCGCCAGGACTCGGAAGCCGAGAACATCCGCGTCAACGCCGCGCTGGTGCGCAACCTGCTGGACGCGCTGTCGCCGAAAAAGAGCGTGCGCCATGTGGCGCTGGTGACGGGCCTGAAGCACTATCTCGGCCCCTTCGAGGCCTATGCCAAGTCGGGCACGCTGCCGGACACGCCGCTGCGCGAAAGCCAGCCGCGCCTGCCGCTTGAAAATTTCTATTACGCGCAGGAAGACGAGGTCCATGCGGCCGCCGAGCGCGACCGCTTCACCTGGAGCGTGCACCGCCCGCACACGGTCATCGGCCAGGCCGTCGGCAATGCCATGAACCTCGGCACCACGCTGGCTGTCTACGCCACGATCTGCAAGGAAACCGGTCGTCCCTTCCAGTTTCCGGGCTCGGAAGCGCAGTGGAAAGGCCTGTCGGACGTGACCGACGCACGCATGCTGGCCAAACAGCTGGTCTGGGCCGCCGATACCGACGCCGCCAAAAACGAAGCCTTCAACATCGTCAACGGCGACGTCTTCCGCTGGAGCTGGTTGTGGCCGAAACTGGCCGGCTGGTTCGGCGTCGAGGCGGCCGGCTTTAACGGGCAAGTCCAGCCACTGGAAGCGGCCATGGCCGAGGATGCGCCGCGGTGGCGCGAGATCGCCAGTCGCCACGGCCTGGTCGAGCCCCATCTCGACCGGCTGGCCTCGGCCTGGCATACCGACCTCGACCTCGGCCGGCCATTGGAAGTGATGACCGACATGGCCAACAGCCGCCGCCTCGGCTTCTCTGCTTACCAGGCCACCGACGCCTCGTTCTTCGCGTTGTTCGAACGCCTGCGCGCCGAGCGGCTCATTCCCTGAGTCGACACTGTACGCGGGTGACCACCATGGAAGCAGGGCACAAGCCACTCCACGTCGTGCTGGTCACGATCGGCTCGGCCGGCGACCTGTTTCCTTTCCTGCGCATCGCGCTGGCGCTGCGCGATGCGGGCCACCGCGTCAGTTTCCTCGGCCCGGTCCAGCACGCGCCCTACGTGCGTGCCGCGGGGCTGCCTTTTCACGGCTTGCCGGCCGATCCAGGCGTGCTCGACCATCCCGATCTGTGGCACCCGACGCGTGGTTTCGGCGTCGTCTGGGAAGCCACGCGTCCGGCCATGGCGGCAGTGCCGGCGTATATGGATGCGTTGCCGCGGGATGAAAAATGCACCATGTTGGTGCATCCGCTGGCGCTGCCGGAAGCCGACCTGTGCCGCGCCGCGCGTCCCGGCCTGCGCATCGCCGCCGCCTTCCTCGCGCCATCGAACCTGCCCACCGTCCACGACCCGCTGATGCTCGGTCCCTGGCGCGTGCCGCGCTGGGTGCCGCATGGCGTGCGCCGCCGCTTGTGGCGCGCGCTCGGCGCGCGCTTCATCGATCCGGTCGCGCTGCCCGGCGTGAATGCGGCGCGCAGTTCGGCGGGCCTGGCGCCGATGAACTCCCTGGTCGACACCATCGGTACGATCGCCGATCTCTCGATTGCCTTATTCCCCCACTGGTTCGCGCCGACACCGCCCGACTGGCCGCGGCCGCTGGTGCGTACTGGCTTTCCCCTGTTCGATCCGGATCCGGACGCGGGCTTGTCGAGCGAATTGCTGCGGTTCCTGGGACAGGGCGGGCGGCCGCTGGTGTTCACGCCGGGTACGGGAAACCGCCAGGCGCGCAGTTATTTCGCGCACGCGATCGAGGCGGCGCGTCTGCTGGGCGAGCGCGCGGTGTTCCTGACGCCGCACCGCGACCAGCTCCCCGACGAACTCCCGCACCACGTGCTGTGGCAAGACTACGTGCCGCTGCGCGCCTTGCTGCCGCAGGTGGCGGTGCTGGTCCACCACGGCGGCGTCGGCACCACCGCCGAAGCGCTGCACGCGGGCACGGCGCAACTGGTGGTGCCGCTTGCGCACGACCAGTTCGACAACGGGGCGCGGGTCGAGGCGCTCGGCGTGGGCTTGTCGCTGCCGTCTGCACGGCTCGATACGCGGCGGCTCGTCGCGGGGCTGGAGGCGCTGCTGGACGATGCTGGCTTGCGGGCGCGGTGCCGGGCGGTGGCGGGCAATTTCGAGGGCGATGCGGGGATGGGGGAGGTGGTGGCGGCGCTGGAAGAGTTGTCGCGGCCTGGCCATCGGTGAGCGCGAGGACGTTACGGTACCTGGCCGGGTGATGGGTGCATACCGCCGATATGCCCCACCGTTTCCGATGGCCGCATCATGCACAAACTCGCTGTCAGGCCTCGGTGTGTCAACGCACCGTCAAGCTCCCCCGAGAACGATTTAATGAAGGCATCGATAGGAGTGGAACCGACATGCGACGCAAAGCGGAAGGCAACAACGAGGCAGGCGGACAAACCGGCAAAACAGCCGGCGCGGGCCGCCCCGGCTATGTGCGGGTGCGCGGCGCGCGCGAGCACAACCTGAAAAACGTCAGTCTCGACATCCCGCGCGACGCGCTGGTCGTATTCACGGGCGTGTCCGGTTCCGGTAAATCCTCGCTCGCCTTCGGCACCCTGTACGCGGAAGCCCAGCGGCGCTACCTGGAGTCGGTCTCGCCGTATGCGCGCCGCCTGTTCCACCAGATGCCGGTGCCGGAAGTCGACGAGATCGACGGCCTGCCGCCGGCGGTGGCGCTGCAGCAGCAGCGCGGCTCGCCGACCACGCGTTCTTCGGTCGGCAGCGTGAGCACCTTGTCGAACTCCCTGCGCATGCTGTATTCGCGCGCCGGCGACTATCCGCATGGCCAGGAGCTGCTCTACGCCGAATCGTTTTCGCCGAACACGCCCGAAGGCGCCTGTCCCGAATGCTCGGGCCTGGGGCGCGTGTATGCGGTGACCGAACAGTCGCTGGTGCCGGACGACTCGCTCACCATCCGCGAGCGCGCCGTCGCCGCCTGGCCGCCGGCCTGGCATGGCCAGAACCTGCGCGACATCCTCGTCACCATGGGCTACGACGTCGACACGCCCTGGCGCGACTTGCCCAAGAAAGACCGCGACTGGATCCTGTACACCGACGAGACGCCGAGCGTGCCGGTCTACGCCGGCCTCACGCCCGAAGAAACGAAACGTGCCCTGAAGCGCAAGGACACCCCGAGCTACCAGGGCACGTTCACGGGCGCGCGCCGCTACGTACTGCAGACCTTCGCCACCACCGAAAGCGCCTCGATGAAGAAGCGCGTGGCGCGCTACATGGTCAGCAACGAGTGCCCGCTGTGCCGCGGCAAGCGCCTGCGCCAGGAAGCCTTATCGGTGACCTTTGGCGGCGTCGACATCGCCGACATCTCGCGCATGCCGCTGGCACGCCTGCACGACATGCTGGAGCCCTACGCTGGCGGCAAGGCGGCCCAGGACAGGGGCCGCGCCAAACTCCATCCCGAGCAGCTGATCGTCACCCAGCGCATCGCCGAAGACCTGGTCGCGCGCCTGGACGTGCTGCTGGCGCTGGGCCTGGGCTATCTCGCATTGGAACGCAGCACGCCGACACTCAGCCCCGGCGAACTGCAGCGCCTGCGCCTGGCCACCCAGGTGCGCTCGAACCTGTTCGGCGTCGTGTATGTGCTCGACGAACCGTCGGCCGGCCTGCATCCGGCCGATACCGAAGCGCTGCTCAGCGCGCTCGACCAGCTGAAAGCCTCGGGCAATTCGCTGTTCGTGGTCGAGCACGCGCTGGACGTGATCCGCTGCGCCGACTGGATCGTCGACGTGGGACCGGCCGCTGGCGAGAAGGGCGGCGAGGTGCTCTACAGCGGCCCGCCGGATGGACTGAAAAAGATCGAAGCATCGCAGACGCGGCGCTACCTGTTCGACGAGGCGCCGATCCAGGCACGCGGGCGGCGCACCCCAAGCGGCTGGCTGCGCCTGGAAGGCGTCACCCGCAACAATCTGAACAAGCTGAGCGCCGAATTCCCGCTCGGCGTGCTGACTGCTGTCTGCGGCGTGTCCGGTTCCGGCAAATCGAGCCTGGTCAGCCAGGTGCTGGTCGACCTGGTGGCGCGCGAGCTGGGGCAGGGCGCGCCGGCGGCAGAGGTCGAGGAAGTCGACGAGCTGGAACAGGAAGCCGCGCTGCCCCTGGAAGGGCGCATCGTCGAGGGCATGGAGTCGATCCGGCGCATGGTGCGTGTCGACCAGAAGCCGATCGGGCGCACGCCGCGCTCGAACCTGGCGACCTACACGGGCCTGTTCGACCAGGTCCGCAAACTGTTTGCCGCGACAAAAATGGCGAAGGCGCGCAAGTACGACGCCGGCCGCTTTTCCTTCAACGTCGCCAAGGGCCGCTGCGAGAATTGCGCCGGCGAGGGCTCGGTCATGGTCGAGCTGCTCTTCCTGCCGAGCGTGTACGCGCCGTGCCCGGTCTGCGCCGGGGCGCGCTACAACGCCAGGACGCTGGAAGTGCGCTACAAAGACCGCAACATCGCCGAAGTACTGGGCATGACGGTCGACGCGGCGGCGGAATTTTTTGCCGGAGAAGCGCTGGTCGAGCGTTCGCTGGAAGTGCTGCGCGAAGTGGGCCTGGGCTACCTGCGCCTGGGCCAGCCGGCCACCGAACTCTCGGGCGGCGAGGCGCAGCGCATCAAGCTGGCGACCGAACTGCAGCGCACCGGGCGCGGCAACACCTTGTATGTGCTGGACGAGCCGACCACGGGCCTGCACCCCTCGGATGTCGACCGCCTGATCCTCCAGCTCGAGCGGCTGGTCGAGGCCGGCAACACCGTGATCGTCGTCGAGCACACCATGCGGGTCGTCGCCGCCTGCGACTGGGTGATCGATATCGGCCCGGGCGCCGGCGACGAAGGCGGCACCGTGGTCGTGGCCGGCCCGCCGGAAGCGGTCGCGCGTGCTGCGAAGAGCCGCAGTGCGCCGTACTTACGGCCTTGCCTGGCGTCGTAAACACGCTCGGATGCATGCGTGTTCCGCCTTGGGCGGCGCACGGTTGAACTGCCGAAGCATGTCGTTTGCGTTACACTTAAGAACTTTTTTCTTGAGATAATCGCAAGACATGACCGGCTCTTCGCTCGACAACACCCAGTTCCGCCGCATTCTTACGCGCAACGTCGCGCTCCCGCTGGGCTTATCCGTGCTCAGCTCCGCCGTTTTCGTGGCGATCGTCGCTTACCTGGTCAGCGTGCTGAACTGGGTCGAGCACTCGCAGGAAGTCATCGGCAAGGCAAACGAGGTCAGCAAACTGGTGGCAGACATGGAAGCCGGCATGCGCGGCTATGTCATTTCCGGAGATGAAAGTTTTCTCGCCCCCTATACGGTGGCCAAGCCGAAGGTCGATGTCGAGCTCGATGCCTTGCAGCGCCTGGTGAGCGACAACCCGGCGCAGTCCGATCGTCTGAGCCGCGTGCGCGGCGCGCATGCCGAATGGCTCAAGTTTGCCAACGAAGTGATCGAAGGCCGCCGCGCCAAGCGCGACGTGTTGCAGACCATCCTGAGCGGACGCGGAAAGAACCTGACGGACGAGGTGCGCAGCCAGTTCAACGGTTTCGTCACGATCGAACGCACCCTACTGACCCAGCGCGGCGAAGAAGCGCGTTCGGTGATTGCCTGGTCGGTCGGTTCCTTCCTGGTATTTACACTCATTGTCGGCGGCTTGCTGGCCGCCGTCGGCCGGCGCGAGTTGCTGCACCTGTCCAACAATTACGGCGAGGTGCTGAAACACGAGAACGACCACAACGCCGAACTGCGCCACCTGAGCTGGCTGCGCAGCGGCCAGACCGAGCTGGCGTCGAAGATCATCGGGCTGGACTCGCTGGAAGCGCTGGCCGAGGCCGTGCTCGACCATGTGGTGCGCTATCTCGGGGGCTCGGTGGCGGCGATGTATTTCCGTAACGAAGAAGGCGTGCTGCGCCGCATCGGCGCCTACGGCTTCTCGAACGATGCGGAAGAACGCGCGAAGATCGTCGCGCCGGGCGCGTCGCTGGCCAGCCAGGCCGCCAACGAGAACCGCCTGGTGCGCGTGAAGGAGCTGCCGGACCACTACATGAAGGTCTCGTCGAGCCTGGGCGAAGCAGCGCCGCGCGAGATCGTGATCGCGCCGTTCAACAATTTCGGCAAGGTCAAGGGCGTCATCGAGATCGGTTTCCTGCACCCGGTGTGCGAACGCGACATCGAGTTCCTGACACTGGTCGGCGACGCCGTCGGCGCTTCGGTCGGGGCGGTCGGGTATCGCCAGCGCCTGCAGGATGCGCTTTCGGAAAGCCAGGCCCTGAACGAAGAGCTGCAAGTGCAACAGGAAGAACTGCGCACCGCCAACGAAGAGCTGGAAGAACAGTCGCGCGCGCTGGAAGAATCGCAGAGCAGCCTGGAAAACCAGCAGGCCGAACTCGAACAGACCAACGACCAGCTGGCCGAGCAGGCGCTCAACCTGGACATGAAGAACGCGGCCCTGACCGAAGCCCAGGAGCAGCTGCGCGCCCGCGCGCTGGACCTGGAACGCGCCAGCCGCTACAAATCCGAATTCCTGGCCAATATGTCGCACGAGCTGCGCACGCCACTGAACAGCTCGCTGATCCTGGCCAAGCTGCTGGCCGACAACGTGCCGGGCAACCTGAACAAGGAGCAGGTGCGCTTCGCCCAGACGATCTATTCGGCCGGCAACGACCTGCTGCACCTGATCAACGACATCCTCGACATCTCGAAGGTCGAGGCCGGCAAGCTCGAGCTGCTGCCGGAAGACTTGCCGATCCGCCGCACGGTCGAGGGCCTGGGCCGCACCTTCGAGCCGCTGGCCAAGCAGAAGGACCTGCGCTTCGTTGTCTCGGTCGAGCCGAACGTGCCGCCGACCCTGCATACCGACCGCCAGCGCCTGGAACAGGTACTCAAAAACCTGCTGTCGAACGCGGTCAAGTTCACCGAGCAGGGCGACGTCAGCCTGACGGTGAGCGCCACCGACGAGGGCTGGATCCAGTTCACGGTCGTCGATTCGGGCATCGGCATCGCCCCGGACCAGCAGGAACGCATCTTCGAGGCCTTCCACCAGGCCGACGGCACGGCCAACCGCCGCTTCGGCGGCACCGGCCTGGGCCTGTCGATCTCGCGCGACCTGACCAGTTTACTGGGCGGCACCCTGGTCGTCTCAAGCGTGGCGGGCGAGGGCAGCACCTTCACCTTGAGCATGCCGAGGAACGGTATGGTGTCGGCCGCGCCGCCGGCGCCGCGCGCTGCCGCAGCCCTGCCGCGTCCCGCGCGTCCGGCGCCGCCGCCTGAACCAGTCGCGCCGGTCGAGGAAGCGCCGGCGCGTTCCTCCTTCCCGGACGACCGCGCGAAAGAGGTCCCAGGTGCGCGCACCGTACTCGTGGTCGAGGACGAGCCGGAGTTCGCACGCATCCTGTTCGATCTCGCGCACGACCTCGACTACCGTTGCCTGGTGGCCCTGACCGCCGGCGAAGGCCTGGAACTGGCCACCAGCGAAAGCCCGGACGCGATCCTGCTCGACATCCGCCTGCCGGACGGCTCGGGCCTGTCGGTGCTGCAGCAGTTGAAAGACAACCCGGCCACCCGCCATATCCCGGTGCACGTGGTCTCGAGCATGGACAATGCCGGCGAGGCGCTGCACCTGGGCGCGATCGGCTATGCCTTGAAGCCGACCAGCCGCGAGCAGCTCGAAGCGGTGTTCCGCAAGCTGCAACAGAAGAGTTCGCAGCAAATCAAGCGCGTGCTGCTGGTCGAGGACGACGAGCGCCAGCGCGACAGCGTGGTGAGCCTGATCGCCGACGCCGACGTGAAGATCGATGCGGTCGGTTCGGGCGAGGAAGCCCTGGCCCTCTTGCGCACCGAGATTTTCGACTGCATGATCATCGACCTGAAGCTGCCCGACATGCAGGGCAAGGAGCTGCTGGAACAGATGTCGCACGAAGACCTGTTCTCGTTTCCGCCGGTGATCGTGTACACCGGCCGCAACCTGACGCGCGACGAAGAAGCCGAACTGATGAAGTATTCGCGCTCGATCATCATCAAGGGCGCGCGTTCGCCCGAGCGCCTGCTCGACGAAGTGACGCTGTTCCTGCATAAAGTGGAGTCGCAACTGTCGACCGAGCGCCAGCACATGCTCAAAACCGTGCGCGGGCGCGACCGCGTCTTCGAGGGCCGCACCATCCTGCTGGTTGACGACGACGTGAGGAATGTCTTCGCCCTGACCGCGGCGCTGGAGCAGCGCGGTGCCAGCGTGGAAGTGGGCCGCAATGGTTTCGAGGCGATTGCGAAACTCGACGAGCTGCCGGGCATCGACCTGGTGCTGATGGACGTGATGATGCCGGGCATGGATGGGCTGGAAGCGACGCGCCGCATCCGCGCCGACGGCCGCTTCAACCGCCTGCCGATCATCTCGATTACCGCCAAGGCCATGAAGGACGACCAGGAGCAGTGCCTGGCCGCCGGCGCGAACGACTACCTGGCCAAGCCGATCGACCTGGCGCGCCTGTACTCGCTGCTGCGGGTCTGGATGCCCACGATGGAGCGCGTGTGAAGCACCCAGTGGATGACATCGACATCGAATTGCGGATGCTCGTCGAGGCGGTCTACCTCAAGTACAACTACGACTTCCGCGATTACACGGGCGCTTCGCAAAAGCGCAGGGTGCTGGTCGCCATGCGCGAAATGGAGTGCGCCACCGTCTCCGCGCTGCAGGCGAAGGTGCTGCACCAGCCCGAGGCCTTCACCAGGCTGCTGCAATTCCTCACGATTCCCGTGACCGAAATGTTCCGCGACCCCGAGTACCATGCGGCCATCCGCAGCCAGGTCGTGCCGCACCTGTCGACCTACCCGTCGCTCAAACTCTGGGTGGCCGGCTGCAGCACGGGCGAGGAAGTCTATTCGCTGGCGATCCTGCTGCACGAGGAAGGCCTGCTCGAGCGCAGCATCATCTATGCGACCGACATCAATCCGGCCTCGCTCGAGAATGCGCGGCGCGGCGTGTTCCCCTTAGAGCGCATGCGCCTGTACACCGAGAACTACCAGAAGGCGGGCGGCAAGCGCGCGTTTTCCGATTACTACACGGCCGCTTATGGCGGGGCGCTGTTCGACCGGGGTTTGCTCGAGAACGTGACCTTCGCCGACCACAGCCTGGCCACCGACAGCGTGTTCTCGGAAACGCATTTCGTCAGCTGCCGCAACGTGATGATTTACTTTAACCGGCGCCTGCAGAACCGCGTGCTGGGCCTGTTCCACGAGTCGCTCTGCCACCGCGGCTTCCTGGCGCTGGGCAGCAAGGAAAGCATCGATTTTTCCAGTCACGCGACACGCTTCGAGCCGGTCGCCAAACGCGAGCGCATCTTCCGCAAGGCGGCGCAATGAGCGCTTCACAGGAAGCAATTGATGCTGCCATGGCGGGCCGCAAGATCGAGGCGATCGTGATCGGCGGCTCGGCCGGCGGCGTGGATGCGCTGGTCGCGCTGCTGCCGGCGCTGCCGAGCGACTTCGGCCCGGCCACGGTCTGCATCCTGCATGTGCCGGCCGACCGCGACAGCCGCCTGGCCGAGGTGTTTGCCGCGCGCCTGTCGCTGCCGGTGCGCGAAGCGGTCGACAAGGCGCCGGTCGAGGGCGGCACGGTGTATTTTGCCGGCGCGGGTTACCATCTGTCGATCGAACACGATCGCGTATTCTCCATCAGTTGCGAGCCGCCGGTGCACTATGCGCGTCCGGCCATCGATTTGCTGATGGAATCGGCCGCCGACGCCTATGGCGCGGGACTGGCCGGCATCTTGCTCACCGGCGCGAATGTCGATGGCGCCAAAGGCATGCAAAGGATCAGGCAGCGCGGCGGCCTGACGGTGGTGCAGGAACCGAACGAGGCGCAGGCGCCGACGATGCCGCAAGGCGCGATCCGCCTGTGCGCACCGCACCTGGTCCTGCCCCTGGCCGCCATCCGCGCGCTGTTGCCACAGCTGGAGACAACATGAGCTTAAAAGAACCAAGTAAATTACTCATCGTCGACGACCTTCCCGACAACCTGCGCGCGCTCGACGCCCTGATCCGCGACGAGCAGCGCCTCGTGTTCCATGCCCATTCCGGCGACGAAGCGCTCGCGCTCCTGCTCGAACACGAGTTCGCGCTCGCCATCCTCGACGTCCAAATGCCGGGCATGGACGGTTTCGAACTGGCCGAGCTGATGCGCGGCACCGAGCGCACCCGCAACATTCCGATCGTCTTCGTCTCGGCCGCCGGGCGCGAGCTGAACTACGCCTTCAAGGGTTACGAGACCGGCGCCGTCGACTTCCTCTACAAGCCGCTCGATCCGGATGCGGTGCGCGGCAAGGTGAACGTGTTCGTCGCGCTCGACCAGCAGCGCCGCGAAACCCGGCGCCAGATGGACGCGCTGGAAAAGAGCCGGCGCGAGCAGGAAACCCTGCTGCGGGAACTGAACGCGACCCAGGCCCAATTGCAGCGTTCCCTGCACATGCGCGACGAATTCATGTCGCTCGTGGCGCACGAACTGCGCACGCCGCTCAACACGCTGTTTTTAGAGACCCAGATGCGCACGCTGCATCTCAAGCGCGGCAATCTGCAGGCCTTCGCCGGCGAGCAGATGGGCGCCATGATCAAGCGCGACGAGCGCCAGATCAAGGCCATGATCCGCCTGATCGACGACATGCTCGACGTGACGCGCATGCGCAACGGCACCCTGTCGGTGCGCCCGGCCCAGGTCGAACTGGTCGCCATGCTCGAGCGCGTGGTGAGCGACCTGTCGCTGCAGGCGGCCGCCAGCGGCTGCGCCATTTCGCTGGTTCCCCATGCCCCGGTAACCGGCTGCTGGGACGAATTCCGCATCGAGCAGGTGGTGGTCAACCTGCTCACCAATGCGCTGCGGTACGGCGGCGGCTGCAATGTCGAGGTGCGCGTGGAAGTGGAAGGCAAGTGCGCCCGCATCGACGTCATCGACCAGGGCAAGGGCATTGCGCCCGACGACATCGAACGCATTTTCCAGCCTTTCGAACGCGGCGCCCGCAATGGCGAACCGAAGGGCCTGGGCCTGGGCCTGTACATTTCGCGCCAGTTGGCCAGCGCCCATGGCGGCGAACTGACGGTCACCAGCATCCCGGGGCAGGGCTCGACCTTCAGCCTGGCGCTGCCGTGCGATGTCTTGATGCCCTGCGCCGCTGTCTCAGCGTAATTTCCCCGAATAAGGTGCGCGGTTGCAAAGACCGCGCATTTCCCGCACACTGGCCGGTCTCTTGCGAGACTGACAGCCCTGCCTGCTTCCTATGGCAGGAATTGTTTCCTCCATGCGATAGTAGAAATCAATCGATCCGATCCGATCAATTAATTTTACAAGCTAACTCAAGCGCTTTACACTTGAACTCATCAACTTTTGACACACCACAGGAGTCTTAATGTCCCTTATCAATACCGAAATCAAGCCATTCAAAGCAACCGCTTACCACGCTGGCAAGTTCATCGACCTGACCGAAGAGAATTTCAAAGGCACCTGGTCGGTCCTGATGTTCTACCCGGCCGACTTCACCTTCGTCTGCCCGACCGAACTGGAAGACCTGGCTGCATTCCAGCCTGAATTCAAAGACATGGGCGTCAAGGTTTATGGCGTCTCGACCGACAGCCACTTCGCGCACAAGGCATGGCACGACACGTCGGACGCGATCAAGAAGGTCAACTACCCGCTGATCGGCGACCCGACCGGCACCCTGGCCCGTAACTTCGAGGTCATGATCGAAGAGGAAGGCATGGCACTGCGCGGCACCTTCCTGATCAATCCTGAAGGCCAGATCAAGATCATGGAAGTGCACGACAACGGCATCGGCCGCGACGCATCGGAACTGATGCGCAAAGTGAAGGCTGCCCAGTACGTCGCCGCCCACCCAGGCGAAGTCTGCCCAGCCAAGTGGACCGAAGGCGCTGAAACGCTGACCCCGTCGCTGGACCTGGTCGGCAAGATCTAATTAGCCAGTAGCACGTAGGACCGGGATGCCGGCGGCCAGTCGCGCCGGCATCCACATTCACCGAATAAAAAAAGGAAAGCCATGCTCGAAGCAGCCCTCAAGAAGCAATTACAAGCCTATTTGGAAAAAGTGGTACAGCCGATTGAGATCGTTGCATCGCTCGACGACTCGCCGAAAGCGCGCGAAATGGAAGAGCTGCTCCGGGAAATTACCTCGTTGAGCGCCAAGATTTCGTACCGTCTCAGCGACGACGCCAGCGTCCGCGCACCGTCGTTTGCAATCAACCGCACCGGCACCGACGTTGGCGTGCGTTTCGCGGGCATCCCGCTCGGCCACGAATTCACTTCCCTGGTGCTGGCCCTGTTGCAAGTGGGCGGGCACCCGATCAAGTTCGACGACGCGGTCATCGAACAGATCAAGAATCTCGATGGCAACTACGTCTTCGAAGCCTTCATCTCGCTGTCCTGCCATAACTGCCCGGAAGTCGTGCAGGCGCTGAACTCGATGTCGGTCATCAATCCGCGCATCAAGGTCACGACCATCGACGGCGGCCTGTTCAAGAGCGAAGTCGAGTCGCGCCAGATCATGGCCGTGCCGATGATGTTCCTGAACGGCGAGCACTTCGGCCAGGGCCGCATGAGCGTCGAGGAAATCCTCGCCAAGCTCGACACCGGCGCCGGCCAGCGCAAAGCCGCCGAGCTGTCCAGGAAAGAAGCGTTTGATGTGCTGATCGTCGGCGGCGGTCCTGCCGGTGCGGCCGCGGCCATTTACGCCGCCCGCAAAGGCATCCGTACCGGCGTCGTTGCCGACCGTTTCGGCGGCCAGGTGCTCGACACGCTGTCGATCGAGAACTTTGTCTCGGTGAAAGAAACCGAAGGCCCGCGCTTTGCCGTGTCGCTGGAAGAGCACGTCAAGCAATACGATGTCGACATCATGAATTTACAGCGCGCCTCGAAGCTCGAACGCGTCGGCAATTTGTTCGAAGTGCGGACCGAAGACGGCGCCGTACTGAAATCGAAGTCGGTCATCCTGTCCACCGGCGCGCGCTGGCGCGAAATCAACGTACCGGGCGAAAAGGAATACAAGAACCACGGCGTAGCCTATTGCCCGCACTGCGACGGTCCGCTGTTCAAGGGCAAGCGCGTGTCGGTGATCGGCGGCGGTAACTCGGGCGTCGAAGCGGCGATCGACCTGGCCGGCATCGTCGAGCACGTCACGCTGATCGAGTTCGGCAAGGAATTGCGCGCCGACGCGGTCCTGCAGCGTAAGCTCTACAGCCTGCAGAACGTGGCCGTGATCAAGGGTGCGCAGACGACGGAAGTCCTGGGCGACGGCAAGAAAGTCACCGGCCTGACCTACAAGGACCGCGCCAGCGGCGAGCTCAAGACCGTGGAACTGGCCGGTGTCTTCGTGCAGATCGGCCTGATCCCGAACGCCGAATGGCTCAAGGGCACGCTGGACCTGTCGCCGCATGGCGAGATCGAGGTCGATGCACGCGGCGAAACCTCGCTGCCGGGCGTGTTCGCCGCCGGCGACGTGACGACGGTGCCGTTCAAGCAGATCGTGATCGCCGTGGGCGAGGGTGCCAAGGCCTCGTTGGCAGCCTTCGATTACATGATGCGCCTGCCGACCGAAGAGACGGATGCGGTGGATATGCAGGCCAAGGCTGCTTGAGTAGACGTCCTAGCGCCATCCGGCTCATGCGGATGGCGCTATCTTTTTGTCAATTGCCGGTGCTGATAGAGCACCGGTCTTAACTGTTGCCTGGCGTTATCGTGCGCCGATGAGTGCGATGTTTTGCGACAATGATTACATCAAGACATCATCATGTCGGCAACACCCGACCACGCCTGTGACGGAATTCTTTTAATGAAACATCAACACTGCTGCGCCCTGCAGGGTGTTCGTTTCATACACCAGCCATGCTGCGGCGCCGGCGAGGGCAAGTTGAAGTGCGGTCAGGGTGGTTGGAATTGAACGCATCATGATTGTTTCTCCGGTCGTCGTGTTTCGTTTGGTATGGTGCCATTCTGAGGCCGTGTGGCATTTCTGACCGTCGGCGGGGATTCCGCCGTTCTGTAGGAAAAGACCTTGTGGATACGTCTCAGCGGCAGGAAGAGGCGCAGAGAGCCGCTCCTACGCCGGCCTTGGCTGTGCTCCTATAGCTGCGTTCTCGCGTGCAAATTATATTTATTGCATGACCCGACACGACACCCAACTCCTTCACAATGGCCTGCTTGCCGTACGCCGCCATTCCATTAAAAAGTTGCTGCGCTCCGTGTTCGGTATCGAACGCTTGCGCGATGGCCAGCAACGCGTCATCGACAGCGTCCTCGACGGCAAGGACACGCTGGCGATCATGCCCACCGGCGGCGGCAAATCGCTCTGTTACCAGATTCCCGCCCACTTGTTGCAAGGCTTGACGGTCGTCGTGTCCCCGCTGATCTCGCTGATGAAGGACCAGCTCGGCAAGCTCGAGGAACTGGGCGTGCGCGCCTGCCAGCTCAACAGCAGCCTGAATGCGGCGGACGAACATGCGGCGCTCGATGCCATCGCCGCCGGCGAGTGCGAAATCGTGTTCTGCACGCCCGAACGCCTGGCATCCACCGATTTCCTCGCTGTGCTGAAACAAACGAAGGTGGCGCTGGTCGCCATCGACGAAGCCCATTGCATTTCCCAATGGGGCCACGATTTCCGTCCGGCCTATATCGAAATGGCGGCCGCCATTGCCGCGCTCGGCCAGCCGCCCGTGCTGGCACTCACTGCCACCGCCACCGACGACGTCATGGAAGACATCGGCCGTCAGCTGAACCGGCCGCGCATGAACGTCGTCAACACCGGCATTTACCGGCCGAACCTGCACTTCAACGTGGTGCAGGTTACCAATACCGAGCAAAAGTTCGCCGAGGCGCGCCGCCTGGTGGCGGAAAGCGAGGGCGTCGGCATCGTCTACGCGGCCACCGTCAAGGCAGCCGAAGAAATGCACCGTGTCCTGGAAGAAGCCGGCGAATCGGTCACGATCTACCATGGCAAGCTGCCCAGCGGCGAGCGCAAGGCCAACCAGGACCTGTTCATGAACGACGGGCGCCGCATCATGGTCGCGACCAACGCCTTCGGCATGGGCATCGACAAGAGCGATACGCGCTTCGTGATCCACCTGCAGATTCCGGCCAACCTCGAATCGTATTACCAGGAATCGGGCCGGGCAGGGCGCGACGGCAAGGACGCCAGCTGCACGCTGCTGTTCCTGCAGGACGACAAGCGCCTGCAGCAGTTCTTCCTCGTGAAGCACTACCCGGACGCGGCCGAGATCCGCTCGGTCTACGACGCCGCGCGCGAACTGGCCGAGTCGGGCGCGGTCACGACCGACCGCATCGAGGAAATGCTGGTCGACCTGAACGAAGCGAAGATCAAGGTCTGCCTGAAATTGCTGAAAGACGGCAAGCTGGTGCGCCAGAACCGCAAGCTCGCGTTCGTCGTTACCGCCATGGAGCCGAAAGCCGCCCACTTCGCGTCCCTGGCCGCGGTGTATGTGCAGAAGCAGGACCACGACCGCGAGTCGCTGGAAAAGATGGTCGGCTATGCGGTCAGCGGCTTTTGCCGCTGGAAGCTGATGCTCGACTATTTCAGCGACGAGGTCGAAGGCTTCGAGAAGTGCTGCCGCTGCGACAACTGCAAGAATCCACCGTCGATGAACCTGGACGATATCGAAATCCGCGACGACGAGTTCAACCATGCGCCTGAGCCGGCACCAATCGGTCGACAGTTCGAGTTGGGGATGCAGGTCAAGGTGCCGAAATATGGCGCCGGCGTGGTGAGCGGCGTTGCCGGCGACCAGATCGGCATCGACTTCCCGGACGGCGGACATAAAAGCTTTATGGCAGACTTCGTCCAACCGGCTTAATAGGAAACTGCATGGGAGATATGGTAGTGGTACGCAAGGAGGGACTCTACTGCGTCCCTGGCGGGTTTTACATCGACCCCTGGCGTCCGGTGGAGCGTGCCGTCATCACCCACGCCCACGGCGACCATGCGCGCTACGGCCATGGCAAGTACCTCACCGCCGCCAGCGGCGTGCACGTGCTGCGCTCGCGCCTGGGCGAGATCTCGGTCGACGGCCTCGAATACGGCGCCACCCTGGTGCACAACGGCGTCACCATCTCGCTGCACCCGGCCGGCCACGTGCTCGGTTCGGCCCAGGTGCGGATGGAATACCAGGGCGAAGTCTGGGTCGCGTCCGGCGACTACAAGATCGAGCCCGATAAAACCTGCGCGCCCTTCGAGCCGGTGCGCTGCGACACCTTCATCACCGAATCCACCTTTGGCCTGCCGATCTACCGCTGGGATCCCGAGCAGTCGATTTTCGACGACATCAACCGCTGGTGGAAAAAGAATGCCGACGAGGGGCGCTGCAGCGTCATCTTCGGCTATTCCTTCGGCAAGGCCCAGCGCATCCTGTCTGGCCTCGATCCCTCGATCGGGCCGATCGTCTGCCATGGCGCGGTCGAGCCGCTCAACCGCGTGTACCGCGAGGGCGGCATTGCCCTGCCGCCGACGCTGATCGTGAGCGACATCGACAAGGCGGGCCTGAAGCAGTCCATCGTCGTCGCGCCACCCTCGGCTGGCGGTTCGGCCTGGATGAAACGCTTCGGCGACTACAGCGACGCCTTTGCCAGCGGCTGGATGCAGCTGCGCGGCGCACGGCGCCGGCGCGGCGTCGACCGCGGCTTCGTGCTGTCCGATCACGCCGACTGGCCGGGATTGATGAGCGCCATTGCCGCCACCGGCGCCCAGCGCATCATCGTCACCCATGGCTCGATTCCCGTCATGGTGCGCTGGCTCTGCCAGCAGGGCCTGGACGCGGCCGGCTTCGATACCGAATACGGCGACGACGATGACGACGTCGGCATCGCGCCGCAACCGGCCGAAAGCACCGAAGCCGTGGTCGTGGCAAATGAGGCGAAAGAGGCGAACGATGCGTGAATTCGCCCGCCTGTTCGCCGAGCTCGACGAAACCACCGCCACCAACCGCAAGCTCGAAGCCCTGCAAGCCTACTTTTCCACCGCCGCGCCCGAGAACGCCGCCTGGGCCGTGTACTTCCTGGCCGGCGGCAAGCCGCGCCAGGCGGTGCCGAGCAAACTGCTGCGCCAGTACGCGATCGAATACGCGGTGCTCGACGAATGGCTGTTCGACGAGTCGTACAACGCCGTCGGCGACATGGCAGAAACCATCGCCCACATCCTGCCGCCGCCGGAAAAGCGTAGCGACGTGGGCTTGGCCGAATGGATGACGGAACGCATCGGGCCCCTGCGCGGGGCCGATCCGGCGGTGATTCGCGAAGCCCTGTTCAGCTACTGGAATGAGCTGGACACGCGCGAGCGCTTCCTGTTTTGCAAACTGATCGGCGGCGGTTTTCGGGTCGGCGTGTCGAAGCTGCTGGTCACGCGCGCGCTGGCCGCGATTGCCGCCGTCGACAGCAAACTGGTCGCCCAGCGCCTGATGGGCTGGACCGACGGCAGCGTGCGCCCCACGGCAACCAAGTTCCTGCAGCTGATCGCGGCGCAATCGGACGATGAACACAAGCTGCGCGGCGGCCAACCTTACCCCTTCTTCCTGGCGCACCAGTTGCAGGGCGACCCGGCGGCGCTGGGCGAGCTGAAAGAGTGGCAAGTCGAGTGGAAGTACGACGGCATCCGCGCCCAGCTGGTGCGGCGCGGCGCGCAGCATTACCTGTGGTCGCGCGGCGAAGACCTGATCAGCGAACGTTTTCCTGAGCTGTGCAGCGTGCGCCTGCCGGAAGGCAGCGTGGTCGATGGCGAAGTGCTGGTCTGGGACCATGCGAACGACGTGCCGGCGCCGTTCGCCGAACTGCAGCGCCGCATCGGCCGCAAGACCTTGTCCGCCAAGCTGCTGGCCGAACTGCCGGCGGTGCTGGTCTGCTACGACCTGCTGGAACTGGACGGCGTCGACCTGCGCGCGCTGCCCCAGCACGAGCGGCGCGCATTGCTGGAGACGCAGGTGGCCGCCATCGACCAGCCGCAGCTCAAGATTTCGCCGCTGATCCATGCCGAAAGCTGGGAGGCGCTGTCCACCTTGCGCACGGAATCGCGCAACCGCGGCGTCGAAGGCATGATGGTGAAAGCCAGGAGCGCGCAGTATGGCGTGGGCCGCACCAAGGACGTCGGCACCTGGTGGAAGTGGAAGGTCGACCCGTATTCGATCGATGCGGTGCTGATCTATGCCCAGGCCGGGCACGGGCGGCGCGCCTCGCTCTACACCGACTACACCTTTGCCGTCTGGGACGACGACGAGGGCCATGGCGAGCGTAAACTGGTGCCGTTCGCGAAAGCGTATTCCGGCTTGACCGACGCCGAAATCGCCCAGGTCGACAATGCGATCCGCAAGACGACCGTGGAAAAATTCGGGCCGGTGCGCTCGGTGAAACCGACGATGGTGTTCGAGATCGGCTTCGAAGGCATCGCGCTGTCCTCGCGCCACAAGGCGGGCATCGCCGTGCGCTTCCCGCGCATCCTGCGCCGGCGCGACGACAAAACGGTCGACGATGCCGATACCCTCGACACGCTCAAAGGCCTGTTGGCCGCCGCGGGTGCATGAGCGGGCCTGCGCAAAAAGCCGTGAAGGAGTGGTTCGCCTTGCGCGGCTGGAAGGCCTTCCCGTTCCAGAAAGAAGTGTGGAAGGCAGTGCTTGCCGGCCAGTCCGGGCTGCTGCACGCGAACACGGGCGCCGGTAAAACCTATGCCGTCTGGCTGGCGGCCCTGCAGCGCGGCGCCCTTGCCAAGGGGCGGATGACGGGCCTGCGCGTGCTGTGGATCACGCCGATGCGCGCGCTGGCCGCCGACACCCAGCGTGCGCTGGAAGAGTCAAGCGCGGCACTGGCGCCCGACTGGACGGTTGGCGCACGCACCGGCGACACCGGTTCGGCCGAGCGCGCGCGCCAGTCGCGCAGCTGGCCGTCCTCGCTGATCACGACGCCGGAAAGCCTGTCGCTGCTGCTCAGCCACGCGGCGGCTGCCGAACAGTTCAAACACCTCGACATGATCATCATCGACGAGTGGCACGAACTGATGGGCAGCAAGCGCGGGGTGCAGGTGCAGCTGGCGCTGGCACGGCTGCGCCACTGGCGCCCGGAACTCGTGATCTGGGGCGTGTCGGCGACGATGGGTGACCTGGACCTGGCGCGCCAAGTGCTGCTGGGTGATACACCAGGGGTCCTGGTCGAAGGCGATACGAAAAAACAGATCGTCGTCGATTCGCTGATCCCGAAGGATGTCGCGCGTTTTCCCTGGGGCGGGCACCTGGGCCTGCAGATGCTCCAACCCGTGATCGACGAGATCGAGCATTACGACGCGACCCTGGTATTTACGAATACCCGCTCGCAGTCGGAGATCTGGTACCAGAACATCCTGGAAGCGCGTCCCGACTGGGCCGGCGTGATCGCGCTGCACCACGGTTCGCTTGCGCGCGAGGTGCGCGACTGGGTCGAGATGGGACTCAAAAAGGGCGAGCTGAAAGCGGTGATCTGTACCGCCAGCCTCGACCTGGGTGTCGACTTCCTGCCGGTCGAACGCGTGCTGCAAATCGGCAGCGCCAAGGGCATCGCGCGCCTGCTGCAGCGCGCCGGGCGTAGCGGCCATGCGCCGGGGCGGGTTTCGCGCGTGACGCTGGTGCCGACCAACAGCATGGAAATCCTGGAGGCGGCCGGCGCCAAGGTGGCCGTCGCCGCGCGCCGCATCGAGGGCCGCTATGTGCCCAATAAACCCTTCGACGTGCTGGTGCAGCACCTGGTGACGGTGGCGCTGGGCGGCGGTTTTCGCTCCGAAGACTTTTACCAGGAAGTGCGGCGCGCCTGGTCCTACCGGCACCTGAGCGAAGAAGAGTGGCGGTGGGCGCTCGATTTCGTCGCGCGCGGCGGCCAGAGCCTCACCGTGTATCCGGAATACCGGCGCGTGCTGCCGGACGAGGAGGGCGTGTATCGCGTGCCCGATACCGCCATCGGCCGCCGCCACCGGATGGGTATCGGCACCATCGTTTCGGACGCTTCCATTCAGGTCAAGTACATGAGCGGCGGGCGTATCGGCAGCATGGAAGAGTCGTTCATCTCGCGTCTCAAGCAGGGCGACCATTTCCTGTTCGGCGGGCGCATCCTCGAATTCATCCGGGTACACGAGATGACGGCGTTCGTGAAGCGCGCCACCGGCAACCGCGGGGCGATCGCGCGCTGGCAGGGCGCGAAGATGCCGATGTCGTCCGAGCTCGCCCACGCGGCGCTCGAGCAGTTGCGCCAGGCGGCAGAAGGGCGTTTCGAGGGGCCGGAGATGCAGGCGATCCGGCCCCTGCTCGAGATCCAGGAAAAATGGTCTGCGCTGCCCACGCTCGACACCCTGGTGCTCGAATCGATGAAGAGCCGCGAGGGTTATCACCTGTTCGTCTATCCGTTCGCGGGGCGTTCGGTGCACATGGGACTGGCCTCGCTGTTCGCCTACCGCATCGGGCGGCGCCAGCCGATCACCTTTTCGATTGCGATCAACGACTACGGCTTCGAGCTGATGGCGCCCGAACCGGTCGACTGGGAGCGCGAGTTCATGGGCGCCACCGGGGCGGACGTCGGGCTGTTCGATACCGAGCATCTGCTCGAGGACGTGCTCGACAGCCTGAACGCGACCCAGTTGTCGCAGCAGCGTTTCCGCGAAGTGGCGCGCATCGCCGGGCTGGTGTTCCAGGGCTATCCGGGCCAGCCGAAATCGAACCGCCAAGTGCAGGCGTCGTCCTCGCTGTTTTTCGAAGTCTTCCGCAAGCACGACGCCGGCAACCTGCTGCTCACGCAAGCGCAGCGCGAAGTGCTCGAGCAGGAACTGGAATTGACACGCCTGCGTGACACCCTGGGCGAACTGCATGCGCGCAAAGTGGCGTATAGTGTCGTGAAACGCGCGACACCCTTCGGTTTTGCGCTGATGGTCGAGCGCTTCCGCGAAAAGGTCAGTACCGAGAAGCTGAACGACCGCGTTGCGCGCATGGTGCGCGAACTGGAGAAAGCTGCCGCTGTATGAGTTCCCATGCTGTAAACGTGGTGGGCGAACGCCTGCTGCTGTTGCCTGAAAAGGCGGTGTTCTGGCCGGCACAGGAGATGCTGATCATCGCCGACATCCATTTCGGCAAAGCCGCCTCCTTCCGCGCGCTCGGCGTGCCGGTGCCGCGCGGGACCACGACCGAAAACCTGCTCGGGCTCGATGCGCTCGTCAACGCGCACGGGGCGCGCCACGTGATGTTCCTGGGCGACTTCCTGCACGCGCGCGCCGCGCACGCATCGAGCACGCAGCAAGCCATGCTGGCCTGGCGCGAAACCCGGCGCGACCTGCGCCTGACCCTGGTGCGCGGCAACCACGACAAGCATGCGGGCGACCCGGCCGCCGTGCTCGGCATCGAGCTGGTCGACGAACCGCATGCGGTCGGGCCGTTTGCCTTTTGCCACCATCCGGATCTCGACACTGGTGCTTATGTGATGGCGGGGCACGTGCACCCGGCCTGGGTGCTGGCGACGCGCTTCGACGCGCTGCGCCTGCCGTGTTTTGTCGTCGGCAGCCACCGGATGATCTTGCCGTCGTTCGGTTCCTTCACCGGTGGCCACGTCGTCACGCGCGAAGCCGGGGACGCGATTTTCGTTACCTCAGGCGAGGCCGTGCACAGCGTTCGTTAGCGCACCGTTTCCTTTTGGGCAAAGGCGTAGTGTGTACTTACGCTAAGAACAATTGTTCGGCACCACTTAGGAGACACACCATGAAACTTCGCAAAACCCTGTGCGTTACCCTCACCGCGCTATTGCCGCTGTGCTCCCTGACACTGGTGCCGACGGTGGCCCATGCCCAGCAATATGAACGCGACAATCGCGACAATCGCGGCGGCCCGCGCATCCGCGGTTTCAATGTCGAGGAAGTGCGGCGCCTAGTGCCCGGCGTCGAACTGCATTTCGACCTGTACGGGACGCCCGGCGGCAATGCGACGCTGCGCATCGACGGAGCCACGCGCAACCTGAACATGACGGAAAGCGAACCCGGCCAGTATGTCGGCACCTACACCATCGGCAGCCGCGACCGCATCACGAATGCCAGTGCCGTCACCGCCAACCTGCGCGTGGGCAACCGCGTCGCTACCGACGTGCTGAGCGAATCGGTGGTGCGCGCCGGCGCCCCGCGCGCGAACCGCCGCGGCGACCTGGCCGCCGTACCGCGCATCGAACGCTTCGAAGTGCGCGGCAGCGAAGAGCTGGCGCCGGGCAACGATCTTGGCTTTACCGTCTTCGGCACCCCGGGTGCCCGGGTCGAGCTGACCATGGTCGGCGCACGCGGCGTGTTCTTCCTGCCGGAAGTGAGCCCGGGCGAATACGCGGCCGATTACACGATCCGCCGCGACGACCGCATCGCACCGGACAGCCGCGTGACGGCGACGATCCGTTCGAACGGCCGCTATACGACCCAGGTGCTGGGCCGTCCGCTGCTGGCTGGCGCCCCGCGCCCGGTGGCCGCGCCGATCGCGACCGCCGCCCCGCGCACCGCGCGCTACTGCACCAACTGCGCGACCGTGGAAGCCGTGAACGTGGTCGAAGTGAGCGGTGGCGGTAATTATCTCGGGACCGTGGGCGGCGCTGTGGTCGGCGGCCTGCTCGGCAACCAGGTCGGCAGCGGCAGTGGCCGCCAGGCAGCGACGGTGGCCGGCGCCGTCGGCGGCGCGGTTGTCGGACGCAACATCGAACGCAACCAGCGCCAGACCCAGCGCTACGAAGTCGTGGTGCGCTATACCGGCAACGGCGCGACGCAGACGCTGCAGTACGAGAACGATCCGGGCTTCCGCGCGGGCGAGGCGGTGCGGGTCAACAATGGTGTGCTGTCGCGGGATCAATAATCAGCGCCTACGAGGAACGCCCATCATTGTTGGCCACGCCGACGCATGTTCGGAACGCGTTTAGCAGCAAGCAGGGTGGGCGGGTCTCCCGTCCACCCTACGTCCCTCGTGTTTCAGGTTTCGACAGATCGATCCCAAACAAAACGGCTCCGACATGGTGGTCTCTTGCGAAACCACCATGTCGGAGCCGTTTTTCCAGCGCTGGTCAAACCGGCGCTACAGGGGCATCAAGCCGTTGCCAGCACCTGATCGTCCCCCGCCGCATCGAGCTCGGCCTTCAGCTTGGCGGCGCCGGCGGCCTTGGTGCGCGAGCGCGATGGTGGCAGGCGGCGCAGGGTTTTCAGGGCTTCCGGGTCCTTGATGCCGATGGTGCGCTGGTCGACCGTGATCAGGCCGATTTCGTTGAAGGCCGACAGCGTGCGGCTCACCGTTTCCAGCGTCAGGCCCAGGTAGCTGCCGATCTCGTGGCGCGTCATGCGCAAGTTGAACAGCTTGCTCGAGTAGCCCATGGCGGCGAAACGGTCGGCCAGCGAGACCAGGAAGCGGGCCACGCGTGCCTCGGCGGAAAGGGCGCCGAGCATGCCGATCATGGCCTGCTCACGCACCAGCTCGCGGCTCATGACGCCGTACATCAGGTTTTCCAGCTCCATGTGCACGCGGCCAAGGGCGGTCAGCTTCTTGAACGGCAGCAGGATCAGGTCGCAGTCGGACAGGGCCACGGCTTCGGAAGCGTAGTGGCGGGTATGGATGCCATCGACGCCGAGCATGTCGCCCTTCATCGGGAAGCTGAGCACCTGTTCGTTGCCGAACTCGTCGATCAGCACCGTTTTCAGGAAGCCGGAGTTGACGATGTACAGGGTGTCGAAGGCCTGGCCGATGGTGTGGACACGCTGGCCGGTCTTGAACTGTACGTGCTGGAACAATAATTCTTCGGAATTAATCGAAACGGCGGCCGGGATATGGAGCAGGTCGCAGACTTCTTTGAGGTTGGACCACAGACGGCCCTGGCGTTGGCGGCCTGCTTCCATTGGGGTGGAATGCATGGTCGACGAGGCGTTGCGTTGTTCTGGCGTTTGCTGGGACTGCATGCTCATCTCCAGTGAAGAAATCTGTCTGGTGCGGCTTGTATCTGGATGCCGCGACCGGGTGATTCAATAGGATTCATCAAGCGGGAGGCTTGGCTTACGGAGAGAAATTAGATCGCAAGCAAGTCGATACGCTGAATTCAGTATGCCAACACGAGTTCGGCATTGGTATCAGCAATGGCTGAATGTGTAGGTAGGAGAGGAACTAGCCATGTAGGAATATTCTTACTGCTACGGGGCGTCGCGGAGTGGGATAGGGTGCTAGTGCTTGATATTTGTGCGATGGCACTGGGGAAAGAGCGTGGCGGGCAAGGCACAAACGCCCACCTGGCGCTGTCAAAAGTTTTTCGCCGGTCGCAGGACGACCAGGCGAGCCGGGTAAATCAGGCCTTCATCGGCGCCAGCAGGCGGTGCGCAACGGCGTATTGCACCATTTCCGACAGTGAAGTCATGCCCATCTTTTGCATGATGCGCGTCTTGTGGGTACTGACGGTTTTCACCGACAAATGCAGGTTGTTGGCGATCTCGGTAATCGACTTGCCGCCGACAAGTAGCGAAAACACCTCGAACTCGCGATCGGACAATTGCTTGTGCAACAGTTGCTCGTTCGGCGCCATGATGTTCAGCGCCAGTTGCTCGGCCACTTCGGTACTGATGTACGGTCGCCCCGACGCCACCTTGCGGATCGCACCGACGAGCTGGGTGCCCGCGCTTTCCTTGGTGAGATAACCCTGGGCGCCGGCGCGGATCGCGCGCACCGCGTATTGTTCCTCCTCGTGCATGGTAAGGATGAGGATGGCCAGCTTGGGCGCCTCGCTGCGGACCTGGCGGATCAGGTCGACGCCGCTGCGCCCCGGCATCGACAGGTCGAGCAGGAGCAGGTCGAAGCCGCCCTGGCGCACCAGCGACAGCACCTCGAAGCCGTTGGTGGCCTCGCCGACGATCTCGACGTCGAGCGCCCCGTCGAGAATGCGCTTAAGTCCCTCGCGCATGATCGTGTGATCATCTGCAATGACGATTCTTATCATGCCTGTCTCTCCCCCGCGCCACGGCGCACCGTGGCTGCTCTATATAGAGTATGCACGCCGCATCGCGGCGTGCCGGCGCGGCCTTACGCTGTGGCTGGCTCGTTGATCAGCCGGTGCACCAGCACCGGCTTGCTAGTATGCGACAACACTTTATTGGTGACGCTGCCCAGCAGGATCTGGCCCCAGCCGCTGCGTCCGTGCGAACCCATGAAGATCAGGTCGCATGTCTCTTGTTCGGCGACGTCGACGATCTTCAGGGCCGTGGCGTCCGAAAACGCCGTCATGCAGCTGTGCTTGAGCCCGGCCTGTTCGCATGAGCGCATGATCTTGCCCATGTAGTCCTCGCCGGTACGCCGCATTTGCGCGATGTAGTCGTCTTCGCTCGGATACGAAGGCGGGATGATCTCGACATACACGGGGTACTGGTATTCCGGTGCCACGAACAGGGCCAGCACCTCGGCCCCCATCTGGTGCGCGAACTTGACGCCGGCGCAGGCCGTGTGCTGGGACACGGCCGAACCGTCGGTGGTGATCAGGATTTTCCGGTACATGATGAGCCCCCTCCATACGCCACGCTATTGTGGCTGCTGCTGCGTGTTCCGGGCTTGCGATAGCGCAACCTGTTGACTTTGCTCAAAGACGAGCTCGCCTTGGCCGGAACGCCTCGAAAAACGGTTCACAATCGACGCGACCCCAAAAACAACACCTGACTTGCGAAAATATTCAGGAACTGCACGCTTTTATTGTCGCGGAATTAAGATTCCTTGTCCATTTTGTCGTATTGCTTTTTCCGAGATTTACCTACGGCAACTACGCTGCTAAACTCGCTTACTGAAGTTTGGGGCTTCCAGCGATTGCATGACGCGCGCGGAAGTCCGCATCCACCGCACCGAAGCACGCGCAATTGCGACACATTCATATTATGGAGAAGCAGGGATTATGACCGACGCCGCCGACGATTTCGACGCCTTATTCGAGGAAGTGGCAGCCCAACGTGCCAGCGCGCCGGCCCCCGCCGCCGCTCCAGCCGTAGCGGCCGTGCCGGCTCCTGCCGCCGCCGACGAAGATGACCTGGACGCCCTGTTCGACCAGGTCGCTTCCAGCCAGCCAGCCCCGGGCGGCAATGCGGCAAGTGCCGCTGTCGCCACGGACGAAGGCCCCGAGAGCGACAAGAACATGTACGAACGCCTGGGCGGCATCGTGCGCCTGCTGCACGACTCGCTGCGCGAACTCGGCTACGACCGCGCGCTGACCGAGGCGTCCTCGCAGATCACCGACGCCCAGGACCGCCTGGAATACGTCGCCACGCTCACCGAGCAGGCCGCGAACAAGGTATTGAATACCCTGGACGAAGGCATGCCGGCGCAGGACAAGCTGTCCAAGCAGGCCCAGGACATGTCGGGCCGTTGGGATGCCCTGTTCGCAGGCAAGCTGAGCCTGGACGAGTTCAAGGCCCTGGCCGGCGACTCGCGCCAGTTCGCGCAAGCCGTATCAAGCGGGACCGAAGCGGAAAAAGCACGCTTGCTGGAAATCATGATGGCCCAGGACTTCCAGGACATCACCGGCCAGCTGATCAAGAAAGTGGTCTCGATCACCAAGACCGTGGAAAACGAGCTGGCCCAGCTGCTGCGCGACAATGCACCGCCGGAAACGCGCGCCAAGTTGGCCGAGAAAGAAGCTGCGCCAGTGCAACTGATGTCGGGCCCGTCCGTGCCGGAAGCGGCAATGGACCAGGATAACGTCGACGACCTTCTTGCCGATCTGGGATTCTAATGGACGATATGCTCAAGGACTTCGTCGTCGAGGCGATGGATCTGGCAGTCAATGTTGAAGAGCACTTGCTGCGCCTCGAACGCGATCCGCAGAACAAGGAAACGCTGAATGCGGTGTTTCGCTCGTTCCACACGATCAAGGGCGGCGCCGGCTTCATGGGCCTGCCTGCGCTGGTCGCGGCCTGCCACCTGACCGAAAACCTGTTCGACGCACTTCGCACCGGCGCCGCGCCGGTCACGCCGCTGTCGATCGAGGCGGCGTTGCAGGCATCGGGTTTCGTGGCCGACCAGCTCAACGACCTGAATAACGGCGCCACGCCGGAACAGCTCGCGCCGATGCCGCAAGACCTCGAACGCATCCTCACCGATGCGATCGAAGGCAAGGCCGCAGCGGCGCCGGTGGCTGCGCCTGCCCCTGCCGCGGCTGCGCCCGTGGTGGCCGCCGCGCCGGTCGCCGCACCCGTTGCAGCAGCGGCCGTCGGCGACGACGGACTCGACTGGCCTGCCATGTACAACGCCGTCGTGCCGGCCAGCGCCGCCATCGCGACGGCCTCCGCTGCCGCGCCGGCTGCTGCCGTGGAAGCCACGCAGCTTGCTCCGGCTGCTGAAAGCGCCGTGGCGCCCGTCGTCGTCGCCGCGCCAGCCGCCAAGGCCGGCTGGGACGGCGTCGACCGCCGCAACGAAGTCAAGGCTGCCGCCAGCGCTCCGGCGAAAGACGAAAGCATCCGTATCGATGCCGTCAAACTCGACGCGCTGCTGGAAGTGGCCGGCGAATCGGTGCAGGCCGCCAACCAGGCTGCCGTGCTGCTCGAACGCCTGGCGCAGTTCAAGTTCGAAGGCCAGGCCGCCACCCTGATGGCCACGCTCACCGAAACGCTGGAACGCGCGTCGCGCTATTCGGCCGAACTGCAGCGCGCCACGCTGGCGACCCGCATGCAGCCGGTGGGCCGCCTGTTCCAGAAATTCCCGCGCCTGGTGCGCGAGCTGGCGAAAGACCTGGGCAAGGATGTCGAGCTGACCATCGAAGGCGCCGAGACCGAAGTCGACCGCGTCGTCGTGGACAGCCTGTACGACCCGCTGGTGCACATGCTGCGCAACGCGCTCGACCATGGTGTCGAGTCGCCGCAGGAGCGTGTCGCCGCCGGCAAACCTGCCAAGGCCTTCATCCTCCTGAAAGCCTGGCAGGAAGCCAACAGCGTCATGATCGTGCTGCAGGACGACGGCAAGGGCATGGACCCGATCAAGCTGCGCCGGAAAGCCATCGACAAGGGCCTGATCGGCGAAAACGGCGCCCAGAGCGACGAAGACGCCTATCAGCTGGTGTTCCTGCCGGGCTTCTCGACCAAGGAAGTCGCCTCCTCGGTGTCGGGGCGCGGCGTGGGCATGGACGTCGTGAAAACGGCGGTGGAAAAGAACCGCGGCGCGATCCGCATCGATTCCTCGCTCGGCCACGGCACCAAGTTCGCGATTCGCCTGCCGATCGAACTGTCGATCGTGCCGACGATGCTGGTCTCCACCTCGGGCGCCTCGCTGGCGCTGCCGATGGCGGTGGTCGAGCGCGTCGTCGAACTGCCGGAAACCTTCTCGATGGTCGGCGGCGCCCCGGTGCTGAAAGACCAGGGCCGTCCGCTGCCGGTGCGTTCGCTGGCCGGCTCGCTCGGCTACGAGGAAGCGACGGAACGCGTCGGCATCGTCATCAACGCGCCGCAGCCATATATCCTGGCGGTGGAGGCGGTCGACGGTACGGCGGACCTGGTGATCAAGCCGATGACGGCGCTGACGGTGGACGGCATCACCGGCACCGCGCGCTCGGCCGAGGGCGAGCTGGTGCTGGTCGTGGGCCTGTCCTTCCTGATGGACGGTTGCCGCAGCACGGTGCGCATGGCCGCCTGAATGCACTGATCGGGTGAAAAAGGGCGAAAGTTGCCCTTGCAATAAAAGCCTGCACATTCGTTGTGCAGGCTTTTTTTATTTGCAGGTACAGGTCAGGTTGCAAATATTCTTTGCTACCGATGGATAAAATTGGCAGTACCGTGCAAAGCAAGCCTACTTCTGCCGCAGTGCACAATTATGGCATAATCAAAATCCCCCATTCAAGCGGGCCGCTTCCACTGGACACACCATGTTAAAGACGCTCTACGACAAACTCTGGGAATCGCACGTGGTGCGCGCCGATGCCGACGGCACGACAGTGCTCTACATCGACCGCCACCTCGTGCACGAAGTGACCAGCCCGCAAGCCTTCGAGGGCTTGCGCGAAGCGAACCGCGGCCTCTGGCGCACCTCCGCCAACCTGGCCGTCGCCGACCACAACGTGCCGACCACCGACCGCCGCGAAGGCATTGCCGACCCGACCTCGCGCCTGCAGGTCGAGACCCTGGACGCGAATGCGAAAAGCTTCGGGCTCACCTACTTCAACATGAACGACAAGCGCCAGGGCATCGTCCATGTGATCGGGCCGGAGCAGGGCGCAACGCTGCCGGGCATGACGGTGGTTTGCGGCGACTCGCACACCTCGACCCACGGCGCCTTCGGTTGCCTGGCGCACGGCATCGGCACTTCGGAAGTCGAGCACGTGCTGGCCACGCAGACGCTGCTGGCGAAAAAATCGAAAGCGATGCTGGTGCAGGTCGACGGCGCCTTGCCTTTCGGTGTCACCGCGAAGGACATCGTGCTGGCCGTGATCGGCCGCATCGGCACTGCCGGCGGCACCGGTTACGCCATCGAATTCGGCGGCTCGACCATCCGCGCGCTGTCGATGGAAGGGCGCATGACGGTCTGTAACATGGCCATCGAAGCGGGCGCGCGCGCCGGCATGGTAGCGGTCGACGAGACCACGATCGACTACGTGAAGGGCCGTCCGTATTCGCCCGCCGGCCCGCAGTGGGAACCGGCAGTGTCCTACTGGCGCACCCTGCAGTCCGATCCGGGCGCGAAATTCGACATGGTCGTCACGCTCGACGCGGCGCAAATCCGCCCGCAAGTGACCTGGGGCACCTCGCCCGAGATGGTGACCTCGATCGACGGCCGCGTGCCCGATCCCGACCAGGAAAAGGATGCCGTGCGCCGCGACGCCATGGAAAAGGCGCTGGTCTACATGGCCCTGCAACCGAATACCCGCATCGAAGACATCCTCATCGACAAGGTCTTCATCGGCTCCTGCACGAATTCGCGCATCGAGGATCTGCGCGCCGCCGCCGCCGTGGTGCGCGGGCGCCAGCGCGCCTCGAACGTCAAGCTGGCGATGGTCGTGCCGGGTTCGGGACTCGTAAAAGAACAGGCCGAACGCGAAGGCCTCGACCAGATCTTCAAGGCCGCCGGCTTCGAATGGCGCGAGCCGGGCTGCTCGATGTGCCTGGCGATGAACGCCGACCGGCTGGAGCCGGGCGAGCGCTGCGCCTCGACCTCGAACCGCAATTTCGAAGGCCGCCAGGGGCAGGGCGGACGCACCCACCTGGTCTCGCCGGCGATGGCCGCGGCGGCCGGCATCGCGGGCCATTTCGTCGACGTACGCGCACTCTGAACAATCAATATTCACCCCTTAGGATCATCATGAAAACAGTATTCGCCCTCTCCCTCGTCGCCCTCGTCCTCGCTGGCTGCAACACCATTTCCGGCGTCGGCCGCGACGTGCAGAAGGTCGGCCAGGTCGTCACCGGCGCCGGCGGCAAGTAAATACAGCATTCATCGCATTCGGGAACAGGACATGGACAAATTCACCGTACACGAAGGATTGGTGGCGCCGCTCGACCGCGCCAATGTCGACACCGACGCCATCATCCCGAAGCAGTTCCTGAAATCGATCCGGCGCACCGGTTTCGGCCCGAACCTGTTCGACGAGTGGCGCTACCTCGACCACGGCGAGCCGGGCCAGGACAACACGCACCGTCCGCTGAACCCGGACTTCGTGCTGAACCAGCCGCGCTACCAGGGTGCGTCGATCCTCCTGACACGCAAGAACTTCGGCTGCGGCTCCTCGCGCGAGCATGCGCCCTGGGCGCTGCAGCAGTATGGTTTCCGCGCCATCGTCGCGCCGAGCTTTGCCGACATCTTTTTCAATAACTGCTACAAGAGCGGCCTGCTGCCGATCGTGCTGACCGAGGCACAAATCGAGCAGCTCTTCGACGAAGTCAAGGCCGCGCCCGATGGCGTGCGGCTCGTGGTCGACCTAAAACACCAGGTGCTGCGCACGCCTGACGGGCGCATCGGCTTCGAATTCGCGATCGACGACTTCCGCAAATACTGCCTGCTCAATGGCCTGGACGACATCGGTCTGACCCTGCGTCACGCCGACGAGATCCGCGCCTTCGAAGAACGCCACCTCGCACGCCAGCCCTGGCTGGCCAACGTGATCTGAACAAGAGCGACTATGACAAAAAAAATCGCAATCCTGCCGGGTGACGGCATCGGCCCCGAAATCATGGCGCAAGCCGTGCGCGTACTGGACGCCCTGGGCGAATCCTTCGAGATGGAACGTGCGGAAGTGGGCGGTGCCGGTTATGCCGCGCATGGCCATCCGCTGCCGGAATCGACCCTGAAACTGGCCAGGGAAGCGGACGCCGTGCTGTTCGGCGCCGTCGGCGATTATCAGTACGACACGCTCGAGCGCGCGCTGCGTCCCGAGCAGGCCATCCTCGGCCTGCGCAAGGAACTCGGCCTGTTCGCCAACCTGCGTCCGGCGATCCTGTATCCGGAGCTGGCCGGCGCCTCGACCCTGAAGCCCGAAGTGGTGTCGGGCCTGGATATCCTGATCATCCGCGAGCTCACTGGCGACATCTATTTCGGCAAGCCGCGCGGCGTGCGCGAGTGCCCCGACGGCCCCTTCAAAGGCCAGCGCGAAGGCTTCGATACGATGCGCTATGCCGAAGGCGAGATCCGCCGCATCGCGCACGTGGCCTTCCAGGCCGCCGCAAAGCGCGACAAGCGCGTGACCAGCGTCGACAAGGCCAACGTGCTGGAAACCTTCCAGTTCTGGCGCGACATCGTCACTGACGTGCATACAGAGTATCCGGACATCGAGCTCGAACACATGTATGTCGACAACGCCGCGATGCAGCTGGTGCGCGCGCCGAAAAAATTCGACGTCATCGTCACCGGCAACATGTTCGGCGACATCCTGTCCGATGCGGCCGCCATGCTGACCGGTTCGATCGGCATGCTGCCCTCGGCTTCGCTCGACGCCAGCAACAAGGGCCTGTACGAACCGTCGCACGGCTCGGCACCGGACATTGCCGGCAAGGGCATTGCCAACCCGCTGGCGACGATCCTGTCCGCCGCGATGATGCTGCGCTACTCGCTCGGCAAGGCTGAGCAGGCCGACCGCATCGAGCAAGCGGTGAAGGACGTCCTTGCGCAGGGTCTGCGCACGGCGGATATTTTCGAAGATGGCACGCAGCGCGTGAGTACGGAACAGATGGGCGACGCGGTGGTGCGCGCATTGGCGTAGGGTGGGCACTTGTGGCCGCGCTGGAACGATGATCATTGTTAACGGTTAAAGGAACAAAATGAAGCTAGTAGGCCTGGTAGGTTGGCGCGGTATGGTGGGTTCGGTCCTGATGCAGCGCATGCAGGACGAGGGCGATTTCGCCCATATCGAACCGGTGTTCTTCACGACCTCGAACCCGGGCGGCGCCGCGCCGGCCATGGCGAAGAACGAAAACACCCTGAAAAGCGCCAGCGACATCGCCGAGCTGTCGAAATGCGAGATCATCATCTCCTGCCAGGGCGGCGACTACACGTCCGAAGTCTATCCGCAGCTGCGCGCCAGCGGCTGGAACGGCTACTGGATCGACGCCGCGTCGACCCTGCGCATGAACGACGACGCCGTCATCGTGCTCGACCCGGTCAACCTCGGCGTCATCAAGAACGCGATGTCGCGCGGCGTAAAGAACTACGTCGGCGGCAACTGCACCGTGTCCTGCATGCTGATGGGCCTGGGCGGCCTGTTCGAACAAGGCCTGGTCGAGTGGATGACCTCCATGACCTACCAGGCCGCGTCCGGCGGCGGCGCCCAGCACATGCGCGAACTGCTGACGCAATTCGGCACCATCAACAGCGCCGTCAAGCCGCTGCTCGACAACCCGGCCTCGGCCATCCTCGAGATCGACCGCACCGTGCTGGCGACCCAGCATGGTTTCTCGCCTGAAGAAACCAGGCAGTTCGGCGCGCCGCTGGCGGGCAACCTGATCCCGTGGATCGACAAGGACCTGGGCAACGGCCAGTCGAAGGAAGAGTGGAAGGCCGGCGCCGAGACCAACAAGATCCTGGGCCGCGGCGAAGGTTTCGGCAGCGCGGCGATTCCTGTGGATGGCCTGTGCGTGCGCATCGGCGCAATGCGCTGCCACTCGCAGGCGCTGACCATCAAGATGACGAAAGACGTGCCGATCGACGAGATCAACGACATCATCTCTTCGCACAACCAGTGGGTGAAGGTGGTGCCGAACACGCGCGAAGCGTCAATGACGGACCTGTCACCGGCGGCCGTCACCGGCAGCCTGACGATTCCCGTGGGACGCCTGCGCAAGATGTCGATGGGGCCGTCTTACCTGTCTGCATTCACGGTCGGCGACCAGCTGCTGTGGGGCGCGGCCGAGCCGTTGCGGCGCATGCTGCGCATCGTGCTGGACAAGTAAAAATAAACGCCGCGATGATCTCGCGGCGCTTGCTTTTGTAGGGTGGGCACGGATAAAGTGCCTACCCTACGGCGCACCACCGCCAACGGCGTTCCATCACCCCTGCCGCATCTTTCCTTGCTGATTCAACCAGACCTGTTAACGCCCCGATAATCCCGCATCCCCCGAGACGATATCGAAACGTCATCGATCACACATCCATCCCACAGATTCACAAGCCTACGCCCCGCAGAGCTTGCATGCTCCAGTGCATGATGATATGTTGAGACCTCCGGGAAACCGTCCTTTCCCTCCTGCCAACCCTCTCGCATCATCCAACTCTATGCCACTGAACCGCCGCCCTCAGATCATGTCGTCCGCGTTGAAAACGCTTACCGCAGCGGTCGCCAGTGCAGTGCTTCTGTCTTCGGTGGCATATGCGGCGGGACTGGGCAAGCTGACCGTCCTCTCGGCCCTCGGCCAGCCGCTGCGCGCCGAGATCGAACTGACCTCCGTCTCGAACGAAGAAGCGTCGAACCTGGTGGCGAAACTGGCCAGTCCCGACGCTTACCGCGTCGCCAATGTCACCTTCAATCCGGCCCTGCTGTCGCTGCGCTTCGCGGTCGAGCAGCGCGGCGGGCGCCAGTTCGTACGCATCACTTCGCCGCAGCCGCTGAACGAACCTTTTGTGGACTTGCTGCTCGAGCTGTCCTGGGATAACGGGCGCCTGGTGCGCGAATATACCTTCCTGCTCGACCCGGCCGAACTGCGTACGACGCAGTCGGCGCAGGTGGCGCCGGCCGCCGCCAACGCCGGTCCGGCCCGCGGCGCGGCCGCCGCGCCGAGCCAGGCCAGCGAGCCGCCAGCGCGTCCGGAGCGCGGCGCACGTACAGGCGAAAGCGCGGGCGAACCGGCGGCACGCGCTGCCGCCTCGCGCTACCGCGTGAAAACGGGCGACACGCTCAGCCGCATCGCCGGCACACTGAAACCGGTTGACGTTTCGCTCGACATGATGCTCGTCGCGCTCTACCGCGCCAACCCCGACGCCTTCATCGGCAACAACATGAACCGCCTGAAGTCGGGCCAGATCCTGTCGGTGCCGGGCGCCGACAAGCTCGGCGGCGTCGATGCCGGCGACGCCCACGGCACGGTCGTCGCCCACGCGGCCGACTTCAACGCCTACCGCGCCAAGTTGGCCGGCCAGGTCGCCACCAGCGCTCCGGCGCGCGAGGCGCAGGCAGGGCAGAGCGCGACCGGCCGCATCACGGCCAAGGTCGAGGAACGCCCGACCGCCGCCAACGAATCGGCGGACCAGCTGCGCCTGTCGAAAGCGCTGCCGGCACGTCCAGCCACGGGCGCCGCGGCCGCCAATGCCGAAGACATGGTGGCCAAGGAAAAGGAACTGGCCGACGCCCAAACACGCGTGAAAGAGCTGGAAAAGAACGTCAACGATCTCGAGCAGCTGATCACGGTGAAGAGCCAGACCGGCGCGAGCGCTACCCAGCGCGCCGATACCCCGGCCGCTGCGCCTGCCACACCGGCGGCGCCGCTCGTCGTGGCCCAGGCCGACACCGCGCCGACCGCCGCACCGAAGATCAGGACCGCACCCAAGGCGGCAGTCGTACCGGAACTGGTGCCCGCCGAGACCAGCCTCGCCGACACGCTGATGGACAACATCATGTACCTCGGTGCGGGCGCCGCCGTGCTGTTGCTGGCCGCGCTCGGCCTGTCGCAGCGCCGCAAGCAGAAAGTGGTCACCGAAGCGGCGCCGAATCCGCCAACCATCCTCGGCAGCGCGGCCCAGCCGGCGCAGTCGATGTTCGCCGAAACCGGCGGGCAGAGCGTCGACACCCACGACAGCGTGTTCAACTCGAGCTTCGCGCCATCGGCCAGCCAGTTGGACACCAACGAAGTCGATCCGCTGGCCGAAGCCGAGCTGTACCTGGCCTATAACTTCGACACCCAGGCCGAGGACATCCTCAAGGAAGCGCTGCGCAACGACCCGTACCGCCATCCGGTGCGCCTGAAGCTGCTCGAGATCTACGCGGCGCGCAAGGACGTGCGCGCTTTCGAGACCCAGGCGACCGAACTGTACAGCCTGACCGGCGGCAAGGGCGACGAGTGGGCGCAAGCCGCCGCGCTTGGCCATACGCTCGATCCGGCCAACCCGATGTACGCCCAGGCCGCCGGCAGGGACAACGGTGCGGCCCTTGCCGGCGCTGCCGCGGTGGCGGCCGGCGCCGGGCTGGCCGCGGTTACGCTGGACAAGGACAGCGGCCCACAGACGATGCTGTCGCAACAGCTCGAGCAAGCCTTCCGCAACCGCGGCGATGCGCAAGAGGTCATCGAGCCGGCGTCGACCGTCGACGCCGTCACCGGCGCGCCGCTCGACAACGGTTTCGACCTGGGCAGCCTGGGCCTCGGCCAGGACGCCACCGCGCTGCCGCAGGCCGCCGCTTACCTGGCCGACGCGAAGGCCGACGCGAAGGCCGACGCACAGTCGGACGATAACCTGCTCGACTTCGACCTGGGCGGCCTGTCCTTCGAGCCGGTCGCCGCCGGCGGCACGAGCAACGCGGTGCACGACGACCCGACCGCCGTGCCCGACCTGCAGTTCGACATGGAGCCGTTCGCGCCGCTCGAACCCGCTTCCGGCACGCCTGTTGCCAGCAGCGAGAACCTGGACGACCTGGCCTTCGACATGCATTTCGACGCCCCGGCAACAAGCCAGCCGGCGTCAAGCGCCGACGAGGACAACGCCTTTGTGCTCGACCTGTCCCGGAGCGGTCCGAACACCGACATCGACATGGCCCAGCTGGCGCGCGAATTTGAACTGAGCGAACCGGGCGAATTGCCGCAGCTGCCGGAAGCACCCGCTGCGACGCCTGCGCCGGCCTCGGACCTGAAGGACCCGCTGTTCGACCTCGACGCCATGGACTTCGGCATGGCCGACACGACCCCGGTGACCCCGGTGGGCGCGCGCCAGGAGCCGGTCTTCGATTTCGGCTCGACCGACTTCGACCTGACGCCGCCGGCGGCCGAGCCTGCGCAACAGGCACAGGACGTGCACGAATTCGCCGCTGCGCCAACAGCCGAAAAAGATCCGCTGTTCGACCTCGACATGATGGACTTCGGCCAGCCGGCCGCACCCGCCGCGCCGCAGGACGATCCGTTCGCGCTCGTCGATGTGCCGGCGATCCCGAACCCGGGCACTCCGGTGCCGCGCTTCGACCTCTCCAGCATGGACCTCGACCTGCCGGCCAACGACTTCACCCTGACGGAACCCGAGGCGGCACCCGGCAACACCGTCGAACTGACCGCGGCCCAGATGGAAATGGAAACCAAGCTGGACCTCGCGATCGCCTACCAGGAAATCGGCGACAAGGAAGGTGCGCGCGAATTGCTCGACGAAGTCATCAAGGGCGGCAACGTCGAACAGTCCAGCCGCGCCAGCGCCATGCGCGCACAGCTGGCGTGACCCGTCGCGTGAGGCGGATCGCACTCGGACTCCAGTACGTCGGCACCGGCTGGAATGGATACCAAAAACAGCCGTGTCGCCACACCATCCAGGACGCCCTCGAGATCGCACTCGAGAAATTCGCCCGCACGCACCTGGGGACGACCTGCGCCGGCCGCACCGACGCCGGCGTCCACGCGCTCGAGCAGGTCATCCACTTCGACACTGAACTCGACCGGCCGATGCCGAGCTGGGTGCGCGGCACGAATACCTTCTTGCCCGATTCGATCGCGGTGCGCTGGGCCAGCGAAGTGCCGCCCGAGCTCGATGGCCAGGAATTCCATGCGCGCTACTCGGCGCGCTCGCGCACCTACCATTACGTGTTGTACAACCACGCCCAGCCTTCGGCGCTGCTGGCCGGCCGCGCCGGCTGGGTGTTCCGCCCGCTCGACGTCGAGCGCATGGTGGAAGCGGCGCGCCACCTGATCGGCGAGCACGACTTTTCCTCCTTCCGCGCGGCCAGCTGCCAGGCCAAGACGCCGGTCAAGGACATGCAGGAAATCTCGATCGAGCGGCGCGGCGACATCATCGTCTTCACCGTGCGCGCCAGCGCTTTTCTCCACCACATGGTGCGCAACCTGGTGGGCGCGCTGGTGTATGTCGGCCTCGGGCGCCACGAGCCGGACTGGATGATGGACGTGCTGGGCGCGCGCGACCGCGACGCCGCCGCGCCGACCTTCATGCCCGACGGCCTCTACTTCGCCAAAATCGATTACGATCCGAAGTGGGGACTGCCGCAGGAGGCGGCCGCACTGCCCTGGATCTGAGACTGTCGACATGCACCGTACCCGAATCAAAATCTGCGGCATCACGCGCGCGCAAGACCTGCACGCAGCCGTAACATGCGGCGCCGACGCGCTCGGCTTCGTGTTCTATCCGAAGAGCCCGCGCTACGTCACGCCGGCGCAGTTCGCGTCCCTAGGCGCCGGGTTGCCGCCCTACGTCAACTCGGTGGCGCTGTTCGTCAACGCCAGCCTGGACGAGGTGAGGGCGGTGGTCGACGCGGGACCGGTGGCGCTGCTGCAGTTCCACGGCGACGAGGGCATCGCTGAGTGCGCGCGCATCGCCGGGGCGGTGAAACTGCCCTTCGTCCACGCCTACCGCGTCAGACCGGACACGACGCCGCTTGAACTGCTAGAATGCGAGCTCGCATACCGCGCCGCCAGTCCCTGGTTCTCGGGCCTCCTGCTCGATACCTACGTGGACGCCTATGGCGGCGCTGGAAAGGTCTTCGATTGGTCTCTTATCCCAAAAGAGCTCGCGCCTCGGGTCGTTTTGAGTGGTGGCTTGAGCGTTCAAAACGCGACTAGCGCGGTCGCACGCGTACGCCCCTGGGCCGTCGACATCAGCAGTGGTGTCGAGGCATCCAAGGGGATCAAGGACGCCCGCAAGATCGCGGATTTCATCGCCGCGGTGCGGGTAGCCGATGCCACCATTGAAAGCGAGCACCCCCATGAAAGAAGTACTCGAAGCAGCCCTGGAAGCGACCCGGGAAGTACGCGCTGAGCGCAGCCCCGGCGCCCTGTTCCAGACCACCGACTATCAATTCCCCGACGCCCGCGGCCACTTCGGCCCGTATGGCGGTTCGTTCGTCGCCGAGACGCTCACGCATGCCCTGGCCGAGCTGAACGAGGCCTATGCGCGCTATTCGAACGACCCCGAATTCCTCGAAGAATTCCGCTACGAACTGGCCCACTTCGTCGGCCGCCCGTCGCCCGTCTACCACGCCAAGCGCTGGTCGGAACTGGCCGGCGGCGCCCAGGTGTTCTTCAAGCGCGAAGACCTGAACCACACCGGCGCCCACAAGATCAACAACGTGATCGGCCAGGCCTTGCTGGCGCGGCGCATGGGTAAACCGCGCATCATCGCCGAGACCGGCGCCGGCCAGCATGGCGTGGCCACGGCCACCATCTGCGCCCGCTTCGGCCTCGAGTGCGTGGTCTACATGGGCAGCGAAGACGTCAAGCGCCAGGCCCAGAACGTCTACCGCATGAAGCTCCTGGGCGCGACGGTCGTGCCGGTCGAGTCGGGCAGCAAGACCCTCAAGGACGCGCTCAACGAAGCGATGCGCGACTGGGTCACGAACATCGAAAACACCTTCTACATCATCGGCACCGTGGCCGGACCGCACCCGTATCCGATGATGGTGCGCGATTTTCAATCGGTGATCGGCGAGGAATGCCGCGTGCAGATGCCGGAAATGACCGGCCGCCAGCCCGATTACGTGGTCGCCTGCATCGGCGGCGGCTCGAATGCGATGGGCATTTTTTATCCCTATATCGACGAGCCGGGCGTGAAACTGGTCGGCGTCGAGGCGGCGGGCGAGGGGCTCGACTCGGGCAAGCACGCCGCCTCGCTGACGGCGGGCTTCCCGGGCGTATTGCACGGCAACCGCACCTATTTGCTGCAGGATGCGAACGGGCAGATCATCGAGACCCACTCGGTCTCGGCCGGCCTGGATTACCCGGGTGTCGGGCCCGAGCACGCCTGGCTGAAGGATTCGGCGCGCGCCGCGTATGTGTCGATCACCGACGACGAAGCGCTGCAGGCCTTCCACGACTGCTGCCGCATCGAAGGCATCATCCCGGCGCTGGAGTCGTCGCACGCGATTGCGTACGCGGTCAAGCTGGCGGCCACGCTGCCGAAAGACCAGCTGATCCTGGTGAACCTGTCGGGACGCGGGGACAAGGACATGCATACGGTGGCGCAGCGGATGGGGCTGGATTTCAGCTGAGTTGCGCACCTTAAGTCATGCAGCACGAATCGGCACGCGCCGGTTGAACGCGTGGGCGGGGGACCCGCCCACGCGTTCAGCGAACGTATGTGAACCGACACACAAATTCCAACAGAGATAACAGCATGTCCCGAATCGAGCACACCTTCGCCGCCCTGCGCGCGCAGAAAAAAACCGGCCTCGTCACCTTCATCACCGCCGGCGACCCCGGCCCCGAGATGACCGTCCCTCTGATGCACGCGCTGGTCGCGGGCGGGGCCGACGTCCTGGAACTGGGCGTTCCGTTTTCCGACCCGATGGCCGAAGGCCCGGTCATCCAGCGCGCCTGCGAGCGCGCCTTGAAATTCGGCATCGGCCTGAACGATGTCTTCAACTACGTGCGCGAGTTCCGCAAGACCGACGCCACCACCCCGGTCGTCCTGATGGGCTACGCCAACCCGATCGAACGCATCGGCCCCGATAACTTCATCCGCAGCGCGAAGGACGCCGGCGCCGACGGCGCCATCGTCGTCGACTATCCGCCGGAAGAGTGCGAAGCCTTTGCCGACGCCATGCGCGCCAATGGCCTCGACCTGATCTTCCTGCTGGCGCCGACGTCCACGCAAGAGCGCATCCGCCAGGTGGCGCGCTACGGCAGCGGTTTCAGTTATTACGTCTCGCTGAAAGGCGTGACCGGCGCGGGCAGCATCGACACCGAAGACGTGGCGCGCCGCGTGGCCGCCATCCGCGAACACGTCAGCCTGCCGATCGGCGTCGGTTTCGGCATTCGCGATGCCGAGACGGCGAAAGCGGTGGCCTCGGTGGCGGACGCGGTCGTGATCGGCAGCCGCATCATCCAGGAGCTGGAGAATACGCCGCAGGAGGGCGGCCCGGAGGCGGTACGCGCTTTCTGCGCCAATATCCGCGCCGCGCTCGACAGCGAATAGAGCGGAACGCTGAGCTAACGTAGGGTGGGCACCCTTGAAGTGACCCCACAAAGTTGGACAGTTAAGTCTACGCTGCTGCCAAGTGCTGAGTCCTGAATTGTACAGGGCTCAGCCCGTTTAATCTGAGCTTGATGCGGTCGTGATTGTAGTAGTGGATATAGTCGACAATGCCG
>JANNNC010000160.1:0-21035 GCA_031398335.1 Massilia sp. | reverse complement strand
TCGACTATATCCACTACTACAATCACGACCGCATCAAGCTCAGATTAAACGGGCTGAGCCCTGTACAATTCAGGACTCAGCACTTGGCAGCAGCGTAGACTTAACTGTCCAACTTTGTGGGGTCACTTCAAGAGTGCCCACACCCTACGAACAACACGCTATTCCTCGTCAAACTCCTCCGCCAGATTCTTCCACCCGCGGCTCTTGGCAAACGGCGCAAACTCCTCAGGCGCCTCGAGCACGATCAGCTTGCGGTCCTGCAGGCCCGGATCGCTGTGCGCGAAGTCGGGCCCCTTGTAGCCAAGCCCGCGCAGGCGGTCGATGAGCGCCTTGACGAGGACAGTATCCTTGTACAAGCCGGCGTCGAGCGTCCCGGCGAAATCCACGTACACGTCAATAATTCCGTAGCCCTCGTCGAAAATGCGGATCGCCTTGACGTCATGGGAACGGCCGGTGCTGTCGACGGCCTTGAAGGGGCCGGACAGTTCTATGTCGGTATCGGTAGTCATGGGATTAGCATACCACCGACCCGCATCGGGGACGCTTACTTGAGCGCCTTGTAAATCGCGTCCAGCCGGTCCGGCGTGCCAGGGATGCGTTCCAGGCGCGGATAACGCAAGCCGCCGTGGTAGTCGAGCGAAATCGTGCGCAGGTTGTTCCCCTTTTTCACCAGCAGCTCGATCGGCGCCTTGCTGTTCTTCGACGCCTTCACGGCCGCCTTCAGCACTTCCGGCTTGAACACCTTGTTGTTCACCGCGACGATCGTCGTGTTGCCCGCCAGGCCGGCACGGAAGGCCAGGCCGTCCCACTGCACGTTGCCCACGCCGCCGTCGGCGCGCACCGCGAAGCCCAGCGAGTAGCTGAAGTCGGTCGACTTGCTGCGTTCCTCCGCGCCCTTGATGGCGTCGGTCGGGGTCTCGGTGTAGACCAGCTTCCAGCCGGCGCGGCTCAAGCCGTCGAGCGGGGCGCCCGGACCGTTGCCGTCGAGGCGCGAACGCAGGAAGGGCGCCCAATCGAATGTCTGCACCTTGGCCAGCGTCGCGACGACATCTTCGAAGGTATAGAAGGCGGGCAGAATGCTGCCGTTCCTGATGCCGTAGAAGGCGCGCGCGAAATCGTCGAGCGAGCGCTTGTCGCCAGACAGTTCGCGGATCTTGGTGTCGACGTCGAGCCAGATCAGGGCGCCTTCCGAATAATAATCTTCGCTGCGCTGGTAGTTGCTCCACGCCAGACCGCGGCGGCCGGCGACGATCGGGTCGTTCACCGTGTCCTGCACCGCGCGCCAGCTGCGGCCTTTCACGTTGTCGTAGCGGGCGGCGGTGCTGGCCAACGCATCGCGTGCGCCTGCCTGCGAGACCATGCCGGAACGGGCGCCCAGCACGCTGCCCCAGTACTGGGTCTGGCCTTCGTAGACCCACAGCAGGTCGTTCTGCAGCGGCGTGTTGAAGTTCGGGACGTCCTGCCCGGCCGGGCGGCGGAACTTGCCGTTCCACGAGTGGGTGTATTCGTGCGGCAGCAGGTCGCGTCCGGCTTCGCTGCGCGCCCAGTCGGTGAAGTAACCGGGTTTCACGCCGTTCTCGCTCGACTGATGATGTTCGCGGCCGATGCCGCCGAATTCGTCCGACAAGGCCAGCAGGAAGTCGTAGTGGCCGTAGTGGTGCGACCCAAAGAGTTTCAGGGACTGCTGCACCATCGCGCGGTGCGCGGCGATCTGCTCGGGTTTGGCTTCCAGGCTCTCGGCATTGTCGGCCACGACGTTCAGCGAGACGCGCACCCTGGCGCCCGGATCGAGGTCAAATTTCTTGAAGTGGCGGCCCGCGAACAGGGGCGAATCGATCAGCGTCTCCAGGTCGTGCGCCTTGAACTGGACTTCATCGCCTTTACGTTCAGCCGTTTCCAGCGCGGTGCCGTACTGCCAGCCGCTTGGCAAGGTCAGCGAAGGCTGGACCGTGATGCGGCGCGCGACGTAACCGGCCGGGTACAGCGTCACCGACGGCCATTGCAGGCCGAGGATATCGTCGGTCATGACGACGCGGCCCTGGGCCGGGTCGAGCGGCGACAGGAACTGGTATTCCGCCTCCAGCATCGTCGCGCCTTCGGGCACCGTCACGTGGAAGGCGAACACCTCGACGGGGTCGCGCGTCCACGCCACCGGCTTGCCGTTGGCCGTGAATTTCAGGCCCGCCAGTTGCGTCAGCGGGCCGCTCGGACCATGGTTCGCCGGCAGCCATTGCGGATACAGGAAAGTCATCGGGCCGGGCTTGACCGGCACGCTCATGCGCATGCGGAAAATCTGCTGCGACAGGTTCGTCGCGTCGACCTTCAGCACGATGGTGCCGGGGTAGGGCTGGTCGACCGGAGCCGGTACGGCCGCTTGTGCAGGGATGGCGAGTGCGAGGGCAAGGGCGAGGCTGGAAGCGGTCTTTGCGGCGAAGGAGAACGGAGCGTGGGCGGTCATCGTAGTGGCAATGTGGGTAACTATTCGGAAACTAAGCCGGGCGAGTGTAGCACGCAGAAAGTGAGTAAATTCCCTGAAACATCGGTGCAAATAAAATTTGCAAAGTGACTTAAAAATCCGTATTTCGTATGCCTTGAAAACCGGCCGGGATGGCATTAGATTGGTCCCAACGGATGCTCACGATGAGGTCCGTCAACTTATCGCTTAACTTTTACAAGGATATTTATCATGCGTACTTTTGACCTCGCTCCCCTGTACCGTTCCGCCATCGGCTTCGACCGCCTGGCCAGCCTGCTCGAGCAACGCGCCGAATCGCAGCCGAGCTACCCGCCCTACAACGTCGAGCTGCTGGCGGAAGACAAATACCGCATCGTGATGGCCCTGGCCGGCTTCACCCGCGATGAAGTGGAAATCGTCGCCGAGCGCGACACCCTGCACGTGACCGGCCGCAAGCAGAAGGACGCCACCGAGCGCACCTACCTGCACCGCGGTATAGCCGCCCGCGATTTCGAACAGCGCTTCCAGCTGGCGAACCACGTGAAGGTCACCACCGCGTCGTTCGACAACGGCATGCTGACCATCGACCTGGTGCGCGAAGTGCCCGAGGCACTCAAGCCACGCAAGATCCAGATCGCAGACGCGCATGTCGGCGATGCCAACGGCACGGTCGACAATGTTCAGCAGCTCGAACCGCGTCAGGCCGCTTGAGGCAGACCACGTGGCATAAGCAGTACAGGCAGTAAGGAAAGGGTGCCCGCGGTCAGGGTGCCCTTTTTTGCGTCTGAAACGGACAGAGTTGTCCCTACATCCCAAAGATGAGTTTTAAGCACCGTCTAAGACAGATCAGCCACACTAATCAGCATCGATACCCGTGATCGACCAACCTCTTTAATCCAGGAGCACGTAAATGCCAAACGAAGGTGCAGTCACCGCCATCACCGCAAAACGTCTCACGCTGGCGCTGTGCGCGGCGGGCGTTATTGGCGGCGCGGTCGGAGCGATTACCGTCAACCATAACAACGCCACCGCCCAGGGCGCAGCTGTTGCCGCGGCACCTGCGCCGGTCATCGCTCCGCCGGCCGCCGCAGGTGCGCCTGCCGCCACCGTGACGCTGCCCGACTTCACCCGCATCGCCTCGCAGCACGGCAAGGCAGTCGTGAACATTCGTGTCGTCGGAAGCACCAAGACCAGCATGCGCGGTGGTCCGCAGATGGATCCGAACGATCCGTTCTTTGAATTCTTCCGTCGCTTCCAGGGCCCGCAATCTCCGCGCGGCGGTGGCGACGCTCCCGTTTTCGGCGCCGGATCGGGCTTCATCGTAAGCCCGGACGGCGTCATCCTGACAAATGCGCACGTGGTGCAGGGCGCTACCGAAGTCATGGTCAAGCTGCAGGACCGGCGCGAATACCGCGCCAGGGTGCTGGGCTCAGATCCCGCGACCGACGTCGCGGTACTGAAGATCGACGCCAAAAACCTGCCGGTGGTCCCGGTTGGCAGCTCGCGCTCGCTGCAGGTCGGCGAATGGGTGCTGGCGATCGGTTCGCCCTTCGGCCTGGAGTCCACCGTCACCGCCGGCGTGGTCAGCGCCACCGGCCGCTCGCTGCCCGACGGTAACGTACCGTTCATCCAGACCGACGTCGCGATCAACCCCGGCAACTCGGGCGGTCCGCTGTTCAATACGCGTGGCGAAGTCATCGGCATCAACTCGCAGATCTACAGCCAGACCGGCGGCTACATGGGCATGTCGTTCGCGATCCCGATGGACGTCGCGGTGCGCATCAAGGACCAGATCGTCGCCACCGGCAAGGCGCAGCACGTCAAGCTCGGCGTCTCGATCCAGGATGTGAACCAGGGCTTTGCCGATTCGTTCAACCTGGCATCCCCGGAAGGCGCGCTGGTCGCCAGTGTGGAGCGCGGCAGCGCCGCCGAACGCGCCGGCCTGAAGTCGGGCGACGTGGTGCGCAAGGTGAACGGCCAGCCGATCATCGCTTCGGCCGATTTGCCGGGCATGCTGGCGGTCTCCAAGCCTGGCGACAAGGTCGCGCTCGACGTTTGGCGCGATGGCAAGATCGTGCGCGTGAACGCGACGCTGGCCGACGCCAGCGAGAAGCCGGCGCGCGCCGAGCGCGAAGAGGTGGCCGCGCTCGACAAGGGCGTCAAGCTGGGCCTGGCCCTGCGTCCGCTCGACCCCAACGAACGGCGCCAGAGCGGCATCGCCTCGGGCCTCGTGATTGAGGACGCGGGCGGGCCGGCGATCGCCGCCGGCGTGATGCCGGGCGACGTGCTGCTGTCGGTGAACGGCAAACCCGTGTCCACGGTCGAGCAGGTGCGCGAGATGGTCGGCAAATCCACGAAATCCGTGGCCTTGCTGATCCAGCGCGGGAGTGACAGAATCTTCATTCCGGTGCGGATTGGCTAAGAAGTCCTTGCCAGCGCAGCCGGATCAAACAAAGAGGCAAGCAAGATGCGGCTGTTACTGGTGGAAGACGATACGATGATCGGCGAAGTGGTGCTCGACCTCTTGCGGGCCGAGCACTACGCCGTCGATTGGGTGAAGGACGGCGAAATGGCCGATACCGCCCTGGTGCAGAACCAGAACTACGACCTGGTGCTGCTCGACCTTGGCCTGCCTCGCAAGGACGGCCTCGACGTGCTGCGCTCGATGCGCAACCGCAAGGACCGCACCCCGGTGCTGGTCGCCACCGCGCGCGACTCGGTCGCGCAGCGCATCGCCGGGCTCGATGCCGGCGCCGACGACTACGTTTTAAAACCCTACGATCTCGACGAACTGCTGGCGCGCATCCGCGCGCTGTTGCGGCGTGCCGCCGGGCGCGCCGAACCGATCTTCGAATACAAGAACATCTCGATCAACCCCGCCACCCGCGAAACCCTGATCGACGGCGCGCCGGTCTCGCTGTCGGCACGCGAATGGGCTGTCCTGGAAGCGCTTGTCGCCAGGCCTGGCGCCGTGCTCTCGCGCGCCCAGCTCGAGGAAAAGCTCTACAGCTGGCGCGATGAAGTCTCCAGCAACGCGGTCGAAGTGTATATCCACGGCCTGCGCAAGAAGCTGGGGAGCGACCTGATCCAGAACGTGCGCGGCGTCGGCTACATGGTGCCGAAAGCATGAAGGTGAGGGTAACGCACTCGCTGCGCGGGCGATTGCTGTGGTTCCTGCTGGCGGCCATCACCCTGGCGGCGCTGGCCCAGGCCTCGATCGCCTACCGCACCGCGCTCGACGACGCCGACCAGATCTTCGACTACCACATGCAGCAGATGGCGCTGTCGCTGCGTTCGAGCACGCCGCTGTCGAACACCGAGGCGACCGAACGCCTCGAGGCGGCGCCCGGCAACGACGACCTGGTGGTGCAGATGTGGTCCCCGGACGGCGTGCAGGTCTTCCATAGCGTCTCGCGCGCGCGCCTGCCGCAGCGCGCGGTGCTGGGTTTCTCCAACCTGAAGGCGAACGGCACCACCTACCGCGTGTTCTCGATCCAGACCAACAACCAGACCGTGCAGGTCGCGCAAGACCTGGCCGTACGCCGCAACATGGCCGGCAACCTGGCCCTGCGCACGCTCGGGCCGATCGCGGTCATGATGCCGATCCTGATGCTGGTCGTGTGGTGGGTCGTCAGCGGTTCGCTGGAGCCCGTTGCGCGCGTGCGCTCGCAGGTGGCGCGGCGCCAGGCGGACGACTTGTCGCCGGTGTCCGAGGCCGGCTTGCCGGACGAGGTGCGCCCGCTGGTGCACGAACTCAATTTGCTGTTCGGGCGCGTACGCACGGCCTTCGACGCCCAGCAGAATTTCGTCGCCGACGCCGCCCACGAGCTGCGCACGCCGCTCGCCGCGCTGCGCCTGCAGGCGCAAAGCCTGGACCGTGCTCCCGATGCCGAAGCACGTAAAGTTGCGGTGGGCCGCCTGACCGCCGGCATCGACCGCGCCACGCGCCTGGTCGAGCAGCTGCTGGTGCTGGCGCGCCAGGAAGCCTCGGCCGCCAACGGCGTGGCCACGCGCCCGGTCGACCTGGCCGAACTGGCGCGGCGCACGGTGGGCGACCTGGTCGGCCTGGCGCAGGCCAAGGACGTCGACCTCGGCCTGCAGCATGCCGACCCCGCGTCAATCGAGGGCCAGCCCGACGCACTGCACATCCTGCTGCGCAACCTGGTCGAGAACGCGGTGAAGTACACGCCCGGTGGCGGCACGGTCGACATCGCGGTGCGCGCCGACAAGGCGACGGCGGACGTGATCGTCGAAGACAGCGGCCCCGGCATCCCGCCCGAGGAACGCGAGCGCGTCTTCGACCGCTTCTACCGCGTCGCCGGGAGCGACGCGGCCGGCAGCGGCCTGGGTCTCGCCATCATCAAGGCGATCGCCGAACGCCATGGCGCCACGCTCACGCTCGATAAATCCGAGCGGCTGGGCGGCCTGGCGGCGACGGTGCGCTTTCCGCTGGCGAAGTAGGGTGGGGTGATTGAGGCCGGAGGCCTCGATCATGAGCCCAGGCGAAAGCATGAGCCGCGTTAGTGCGTCGTTCCGCGTGGGCTCAGGGCGCCCATCCTACCGGCAGCGCGTGCAGCAGGACGTAGGGTGGGCGGCTCCACCCGAGCGCCAAATGCCCACGCTACGTGGGCGGCGCCCAAGCCACGTGAACACAGACACCCGGGTTTAGCTGTCCCCCCTGATAAAAAAAGGGACCAGAATAATCTGGTCCCTTCTTCATGTCAGGCGCAGCGCAAAGCGCGCCGTCAACGTCAATTAATCCACCGTCGCGCCACTGTCCTTCGCCACTTTCGACCACTTGGCCGATTCGGCCTGGACGAACTTGGTGAAGTTTTCCGGCGTGTCGGCCAGCAGTTCCGAACCGGTTTCGGCACGGATCTTGGCGAATTCAGGCGTTTTCATGAACTTGATGGTTTCGGCATTGATCTTGTCGAGCACGGCCTTCGGCGTCTTGGCCGGTGCGAACAGGCCGTACCAGGCGTAGGACTCGATCTGCGGAATGCCGGCCTCGGCGAAGGTCGGTACGTCCGGCAGCAGCGGCGAGCGCTTGTTGCCCGAGATGGCGATCGGACGCACCTTGCCGCTCTTAATGTGCGGCATGATCGCGATGGTGCTGTCGAACATGATCGGAATGTGGCCGCCCAGCAGGTCGGAAATCGCCGGCGCCGAACCCTTGTAGGGCACGTGCACCATCTCGAGTTTCTGGACGCTATTGAACAGTTCGCCGGTCAGGTGCTGCGGCGTGCCGTTGCCCGACGAGCCGAACGAGAACGAGCCCTTCTTCGACTGGATGTGGGCGATCAGTTCCTTCAGGTTCTTCGCCGGCACATTCGGATTGGCGACCAGCACCAGCGGCACGCGCAGCAGGTTGCTGATCGGCGCCAGGTCCTTCAGTGGATCGAAGCTCATGCCCTTGTAGACGCTCGGATTGATGACGATCGGCGCGCTCGAGGTGATCAGGAGCGTATTGCCGTCCGGCTGGGAACGCACGACTGCCGCGGTGCCGATGTTGCCGCCGCCGCCGGCGCGGTTATCGATGACGAAGGTCTTGCCCAGCGATTCGGTGAGCTCCTTGGCCCATGGACGCGCCGCGATGTCGGACGGGCCGCCCGGTGGCCATGGCACAACGACGTTCACATTCTTCTCTGGCCAGTTTTGTGCAACGGCGCTCAGCGAAACGACTGAGGCGGCGAAAGCAAGGGCGAGCGATTTGGAGAGCTTCATATCCGACATCCTTTGGTTGATTGTCCATCTGACGACCAGAATTTTACACGAAGGCATCTGGAACGCGTACCTCCCGGCGCCGGTGGCCGCAAGACGGTCCGGCATCCGCTTTTATCGATGCAAGACTGGCCGGGAGCGGTGCGCGCCAGGCGGGACGAGGCCGCGAAATGATCACCGGTCGTGTGCCAGGCAGGTGCGCACGTCTGTCGAATAGATGGAAAATGCAGCGCGCCGATAGCAAGCTGGAAGACAGGTAATTCGTGCGCCGATTGCAGCCGGATGGCGCGCCAGAGGACGGCCTCATCGCCCTTTTACGCACTATAACTATTTGGTTACTTATGCTAACTTGAAGTGTAAATACATCCCGGCCATCGAAAGAATATATGACTGACACCATCAGCGAGAAAAGCTTTGCATTGCGAATCCTCGACCATGCATCGTCGATGATGGCTTATTGGGATCGCGATCTGCGCTGTTGCTATGCAAACAGCGTCTACAAGAAGTGGTTCGGCAAATCAGGACAGGAACTGCTCGGCACGACGCTGCCGGAACTGCTGGGACCGGCGCTTTTTTCGCTGAACAAGTCGTATATTCTTGCAGCGCTGGCCGGCCAGCCGCAGGAATTCGAGCGCAGCATCACCGGTCCGGATGGCGTCGTGCGTCACAGTCTGGCCCGGTATCACCCTGACGTGGTCGATGGCGTGGTGATCGGATTTATCGCCGAGATATCGGATGTCTGCGTACTGAAAACGCTCGAAGCAAGCCTGGAAGAAGAAATCGCCTTAAAACGCCGCATGGTCGACGCGCTCAACAAGAAGGATGCGGCGCTGGAAGCTGCACAGCAACTTGGGCAGATTGGCAGCTGGCATTGGGAAATAGAATCGGATATCACCACCTGGTCGCACGGCTTGTACCGGCTGTTTGACTATGACCCGCATAAGTTGCCGCCCACGTTTGCCGAGCATGCAAAGCTTTACACGCCGGATAGCTGGATGCTCCTGAAAACGGCGGTCGATGCCGCCCTGGCATGCGGCACGCCCTATATTCTCGCACTCGAGTACCTTGCGCCGGACGGCAGTACTGGCTGGCTGGAAGCGCGCGGCGAAGTTGAACGCGACAACAAGGGAAGCATCGTCGGCTTGCACGGCACAGCGCAGAACATTACCCGGCACAAGCGTCTGGTTGAGGCATTGCAGGCACAGACACACCGGCTGGAGCTGGCCATCGACGCTGCACACATGGGAATGTGGCGCTGGAATGCGCTCAGCGACATTCTGATCCTGGAAAACGCACAAGCCGGCGATATCTTCGGCATTGCGCAGGACAGGCTGCTGGACAGGACCGCGTCCACGTTTTTCGATGCTCTGTGGCACGAGGACTGTCGGCAAGCCTTTCAAGAAGCGGCCGAACGTTTTTTCGAACAGGGCGAATCGAGTTTTTACTTCAGGGGCCGCTTCCATTGCCACAAAGCGCAGCAGGTGCGCTGGATGGAATGTACTGGACGGGCAATCGGCGGACCAGGCGAACGCCAGATGACCGGTGCTTTCTTCGATATCAGCGAGCCCATCGCCATCAAGGAAGCATTGCAGCACACCGTTGCCCAGCTCGAGGAAAACGATGCGCGCAGGGCAGAATTTCTGTCGATGCTAGGCCACGAACTGCGTAATTGCATCACGCCTTTGTCTTCCGGCATGCAGCTCATGCGCGTCAAGATGGCGGGGAGCGGAATGGAAAGAATCGAAGGCATCATGACGCGCCAATTGACCCACGTTACCCGGCTGGTCGACGATATTTTCGATGTGCGGCGCCTCCAGTGCAACGAGCTCAGGCTTGAGTGCTGGCGCATCTCCCTGAACGATGTCGTCGATAGCGCAACAGCCATGTGCGAAGACGCGCTCGTGCGTGCAGGCCACAGCCTGACGATCGACATGCCGGAGCAGGACCTCGAGTTCGATGGCGATTTCGTGCGGCTGACGCAAGTGCTGGTCAACCTCCTGGCCAATGCCTGCAAATACACGCCGCCTGGCGGTGCTATCGCCGTGCGCCTGTGCGCCGATGGACCGGACCATCTTGTCATGGCGGTCAGCGACAACGGCATCGGTATCGCAGCCGACGCCCTGGACCGGGTATTCGACTTGTATGTGCAGCTTCACCAGGATGCGCGTCACCCCAACGCCGGACTCGGTATCGGCCTGCATCTGGTGAAAACGCTGGTGGAACTCCATGGCGGCACCGTCACGGCGGCAAGCGCGGGAAGCGGCAAAGGCACGACGATGCGTGTCCAGCTGCCCAACACGTGTGGGAGGGCGCAAGCTCTCCTGTAGTGGATGGGGATGCCGTCCACGAGCGTGGCGCATCCCTGGTTGCAGAGGTGTTGCGGAGCAACCACTATTTCATGCTCGCCGTATCGCACAGGCCGTATTTTGCCGATAAATCCGCCAAAATTGAAGTTCAGCAGTTAATCTAGGGCAACTTTAATTCTGAGCGCGACACCATGCCCCTGGAGCACCCTAGCACGCCATCCCGCGTGGCCTTGACATCCGATGCAGAGGAAGCCGCGTGCCGCAACCGGCTCGTACAGCGCTACAACTGCCTGGTGGGCAAGCCAAAAAAGATCACGCGAACGATCCAGAAGCAGTTCCTGATGGGATTCATGAGCAAGGATGATATTGCATCATTGTGCGCTTTGTACAAGTGCGTGATTGCCGCCATGGAGTCGGCGATCCGCCTTCACCGTGTCGACAGCGAGCAATCGCTTTCTCCGATGAACAAGGGCGATGCACGCTGGTTTGCGCGCACGGTCCTGCGTGCCCAGGACCGGCGCTGACAGCCGCCCGCCAGTCACCCTGCCGATAAAAAAGGGGCACTTGCGTGCCCCTTTGTCATGTGCGCCCGATGTTCATCGTGCGCCTTGCGGCGTCCGCCATCAGAACTTGTGCCACAGGCGCGCGAAGTATGCCGCGCCGTTCAGGCCGAACTGCACGCTCTCGTACTTGAAGCCGTTGTCGGTTTCGTTCTCGTCCTGCGCGGTCGGTTTCACGTTGAAGATGTTGGTGCCGCCCACGGTGAGGCGGGTGCGCTCGCTGAACGACCAGCTGAACGACAGGTCGGCCGAGGTCTTCGGTTCGTAGTAGGCGTTCGGGACCGGCGGGCCGGAGAAGGTGCCGAGCGTCTGCGGGCCGAAGTGGATGATGCGGAAGTCGGTGCCGAATTTACCCTGTGTGTAGTCGAAGCCGAGCGTGGCCTTGCGGCGCGGGCCGCCCTGTTCGATGAACAGGCGCTCGCGCTCGGACAGCAGCACGTCTTCGAAGCCGACCAGGGCGCTCGGCGCATGCACGCCGGTCACTTCGGTCTTGCTGAAGTTCAGCGCGAGGAAGGTGTTCAGGCGGCCGGCGGCCAGCGGCATGCGGTGCGCCGCGGTGATGTCCAGGCCTTTCGTGCGGGTGTCGACCGAGTTGACGAAGAACTGGGCCTGGCCCACGCCCAGGGTCTGCAGCGTGGCGCCGAGCGCCGGGTAGTTCTCGGCGTCGAAGCGGCCCGTCAGGACGATGCGGTCGTCGATGTCGATGCGGTACAGGTCGGCCGTGAGCGAGGTCGACTGGCTCGGCGTCCAGGTCGCGCCGAACGTAGCGCTCTTCGACTTTTCTTCCTTCAGCGCCGGGATGCCGGCGGCATTCGCGACCGCGCCGCCATTCGGCGCCAGCACCACGTCGAGCGGCTCGCCGTTGACGAAATCGGTGAAGGTCGACGAGAAGTACACCTGCTGCAGCGACGGCGCGCGGAAGCCGGTGCTGACCGAGCCGCGCAGCAGCACGCCGCCATCGAGCTTGAAGGCGGCGGCCAGTTTGCCGTCGGTGGTCGAGCCGAAGTCGGAGAAGCGCTCGTGACGCAGCGCGCCTTGCACCTTCAGGCGGTCGGTGAGGTCGGCCTCGAGGTCGATGTAGCCGGCCGTGCTGTGGCGCTTGCGGCTGGTGGCGTCGCCCGGCTGGAAGCCCGGGAAGCCCTGGCTGCCGGCGTTGCCGCCCACGCCCACGCCGTCGGCGTCGATCCAGGAACCCGGTTCGCCGGCGAAGATCTTGTAGTTCTCGCTGCGGTATTCCAGGCCGAAGGCCGCGTTCAGGCCCTGGAAGACGCCGCCGTAGAAGCGGCTGAAGTCGGCGTTGCTGGTCAGCTGGCGGAAGGCGAAGCCGCCCGCGCCGAAGGACGTCGGGCTCAGGCCGCGGCCGCCGCGCTCGAGGTCGAGATTGGCGATCGAGGCATTCAGGGTGTTGGCGATCAGGTAGTCGAGGCGGTTGTAGCCGTAGGTCTGCGAGAAGTCCGCATTCCACTCGCCGAATTTCATGCGGTAGCCGAGGGTGCCGTAGCGGTCGTCGACGTCGGCGCCGATGAAGGGCACGAAGCCGTTCGGGTACATGGCGGCCGAATTGCGCGACGGTATGTCGTCGGAACCGAGACCGCCGCGCGCGAACGCGGCCGAGGAAGCGTCGCGGCGCTGCACGCCCAGCGTCGTATACAGGCGGCCCTCGCCGAGCGGAATGTCGCCATTGATATAAACGGTTTGGTTTTCCGAACGGCTGTCGCCGATGATGCGCGGATTGTCGGCTTCCGCGCGGTTCGAACGGTCGCGGAACAGGTATTCGCCGGTCACGCCGAAGGTGCCGCCGGCCAGCGCCACGCCGCAGTAGGCCGACGCCAGGTAGTTCTCGCCGTCGCCTTTCGAATACTGGCCGTAGCCGGTGACCGCTTCGCAGCCCAGGCTTTTCTTGAGTTCAATGTTCATCACGCCGGCGATCGCGTCCGAGCCGTACTGGGCGGCGGCCCCGTCGCGCAGCACCTGCACGTTGCGGATCGCCAGCAGCGGGATCGCATTCATGTCGGTGCCGGTATTGCCGCGGTTGCGCGCGCCGAACAGGTTGACCAGGGCCGTCGTGTGGCGGCGCTTGCCGTTCACCAGCACCAGGGTCTGGTCCGAACCGAGGCCGCGCAGGGCGGCCGAGTCGATCAGGTCGGCGCCGTCGGCGCCGGTCTGGCGCGTCGAGTTGAACGAGGGCGAAATATTCGTCAAGGTCTGCGCCAGGTCGAACTGGCTGCCCTGTTCGGCCAGGCGCGTCATCGGGATGATGTCGACCGGGACCGGGGTATCGGTGGAGGAGGCGGCGCCGACGCGGCGGGTGCCGACCACGCGCACGCTCTGGATCTGTTCGGCCTGTGCTGCTTCAGGGGTTGCGGTCTGGGCCGAGGCCGACGGGGCAAGGGCCAGGGCGGCGCTGCCGTACAGGGCGAGCAATACGGCGCGGCGCAATTGTTTTTGTTGAAACACGCAACTTCTCCAAAGGTCAAAATTGCATGCTAATCAATATTGAGGGGCTCAACCAGTAAATGTATCTCAAACACAACGGTTGCACCGAAAAAGGGCGTTGGTGGGGTTCGGGAGCACGTAAGGCGTGGGCTCGAGAGCGGTTCGCCGCCCGGCCCACCCGAGCGTGTGAAAAATCGCCATGGCTGCGTTGAATCTGTCTCGCCTTACCAGGGTACTGTCTTCGCGGTCCGCCGATGCGGCGATGCGTCGGGTGGCCGCATCCCTTGCCCTGACGATTTTTTCACACGCTCTACGTTACGCCACCGCCTGTAGCAAGTTCATGGAACCGTTGTGCACCGTAGGGTGCACTCCTGAGTCCACGCGTTGCGTGCTCCCCCCCAACCCCACCGCCTGGCCAGGCCGCTTCCTTGCACAACAACCTTGCCGCCTCCACCATGTTCGCCAGCGCCGCCCGCGTCTTCGCCCAGCCGCGCGTCTTGAGACCGCAATCGGGATTCACCCACAGCTGCCGCGCCGGGATCACGTCGGCCGCCTTGCGCATCAGGCGCAGGATGTCGCCGGCCGAGGGCACGCGCGGCGAGTGGATGTCGTAGACGCCGGGTCCGATCGCATTCGGATAGCCGAAGTCGCCGAAGCCGCGCAAAAGTTCCATGTCGGAGCGGCTGGTCTCGATGGTGATGACGTCGGCGTCGAGCGCGGCGATCTGCGGCAGGATGTCGTTGAACTCGGCGTAGCACATGTGGGTGTGGAGCTGGGTGTCGTCGCGCACCCCGCAGGCGGCGACCCGGAAGGCGTGGGTGGACCAGTCCAGGCGGGCGGGCCAGGCCGCGCGCCTCGGCGGCAAGCCTTCGCGCAGCGCCGGTTCGTCGATTTGCAGGATGCCGATGCCGGCTGCTTCCAGGTCGCTCGCCTCGTCGCGGATCGCCAGTGCGATCTGCAAGGCGGTCGTGGAGTGTGGCTGGTCTTCGCGCTTGAAGGCGGCGCGTGCGGCGCGGATTGCCGTCGTCTGCGGGAAGGAGCAAATGGTCGTGGTCGGGTAGGACGGCAGGTTGAAGCGTGCCTGCTGCGCGGCCTGGCGGACGGCATAGGGGCTGGCGCGGCGGTCGACGTCGGCGTGCCGTGTCTTGCCCAGCCAGAGGAAGCTCAAGGGCCCGATCAGCGCCACCTTCACCCGGTGGCCGAGGCTGCGCGCCTGCGCCACTTCGGCCAGCAGGCGGCCGGAGGCCAGCCTGAAGCGTGTGGCGGCGTCGAATTCCGGCACCAGGTAGTGGTAATTCGTGTCGAACCACTTGGTCATCTCGAGCGCCGCCGTGCCGCCCGCGGCCGCGCCGCAGCACACGCCATCGGCATGTTCGTGCCAGTGAAACCGAAGCGTGCCGGTTCGCAGCCGAACAGCTGGATGTGGTTCGCCACATGGTCATAAAAGGCGAAGTCGCCGACGGTGACGAAATCGAGCCCGGCCTGCGCTTGCTCGGCCCAGTGGCGTGCGCGCAGTTCGGCGCCAGTCGCTTCGAGGGCGTCGGCACCGACCTCGCCGTGCCAGTGGCGCCCGAGGGCGAACTTGACCGCGCGCCTGTACGCGGTGGTGCCGAAACGGCTGGCCGATAAAGCCTGCCTGGCCGACTTCGTGCAGGTGATGCGCGAGACGTCCTTGCTGGCGCTGCCCGGGATCAGGCTGCTGTAGCGCGCCGGCTGGTCAATCCGCCGGCCGCAGCCCGAGCACATCGTCCCAGATCTGCCGCGCCCAGGCGTCGGCATCCACGCCTTCCCGCGCCGATGGGTGGTCCGACAGGATCCCGCTGCCCTCGGCTTGCATGCTCTTCTTTGCCGGGTCGTAGCGGTAGAGCGTCGAGATGTGCATCGCCTGCCTGTCGTCGACATAGCTGTAGCAGGTGTTGGCAAAGGCAGGCGCCGGGTCGGGCGCGCGTCCCAGCATCAGCTCGACGATGGCGCGCGCGCAGACCTTCGCCTGCGCATTGGCCAGATGCGCCGACTTGGGCAGGCCGGCGTCGATGGCGTCGCCAATGACGTGCACACGGGACAGGACCTTCGATGCGTAACTGAGGAAGTCGACTTCGCACCAGCGCCCCTCGACATTGGCCAGCCCGCAATCCTGCGCGACCTTGCCGGCCCGCTGGGGCGGAATGATGTTCAGCACGTTCGACCTGACCGTATCGAAGGCGGTCTTGACGGTCCTGGTGGCCACGTCGACCTGCTGCAGCTCGCTGCCCGGCAGGTACTCGATCATGCCCGGATACAGTTCGCGCCATGCGCGTTCGAACAGGGCGCGTTTCGAGGTGATGACGGGATTGGCATCGAGCACGATGAGCTTGGCGCGCGGCTTGTGCGTTTTCAGGTACCAGGCCACCTGGCAGGCGCGCTCGTAGGGTGCGGGCGGACAGCGGTAAGGCTGGGCCGGCACCACGATCGTGAACACGCCGCCATCCGGCATGGCCGCCAGCTGCCGCTGCAGGTTGCGCGTCTGCGGTCCCGCTTTCCACGCATGGGGAATCTGCTCCTGCGCGCCGGCGAGCGTCGGAAAGGCATCGAAGATGAAGTCGATGCCGGGGGCGACGACCAGCCGGTCGTACGACAGCGTTTCACCCGCCACCACGATGCGCGATTTGTCGGCATCGATCGCCGTCACGCGGCCGCGCATGAACCTGACGCCATGCCGGCGCTGCAGCAGGTCGTAGCCGAAGGTGAGTTGCGCCAGGGTTTTCTGGCCGCCCAGCACACGGTTGCTGACCGGGCAGGAAACGAAATCGGCGTTCTGGTCGACCAGGATGACCTCGATGCGGCCGCCGCTCAGGATGCGCAGCTGCCGTGCCGCCGTCGCGCCGCCGAAGCCCGCGCCGACGACGACGACCCGGCCCAGGGAGGCATGGCCCGCATGCCGCTTTCTGGCGAAGGCCGCGGCCATCGATGGCCAGGCCGCCGCGGCCAGGCTGCATGCAAGAAGATCGCGCCTGCGCATCAGTTCACTCCCATTCCAGGACCGGGTAGAGCAGATTCACGTTGCGCCGGTTGACGGCATCGAAGAGCTGCCAGCGCCCGCGCTCCGAGGCGGCCGCGGTGGCCATCGCCGCGTTCATGTCGGCGCCTTGCCGGATGCTGGCGCGTACGTCGCGCAGCAAGGCCGCCAGGTAGCGGCGCTGATTGGCCAGTGCCTCGTTCTTCGCGCGGGTAAGCGGGCCGTGTCCGGGGATGGTCCTGGCAGCCGGCAGCTTTGCCAATGCATCCATGACGGCGAGCCACCCCGCGACATCGCCGTCGATGGCGGGCGTGCGCTCGATGAAGAGCAGGTCGCCCGTCCACAAGGTGCCGCTGGCGGCATCGAACACGGTCAGGTCATTGTTCGTATGCGCGCGCGGCCAGGCCGTCAATGCCAGCGTCCGATCGCCCAGGTCGAGGGTCAGGCGATCCTGGACGGTCTCGCCCGGGGGCACCAGCGTGCTGTTCCCGGCCGCCTTGCCCAACTGGTGTGCCAGGTTGCGCAGATAGGCGTCGCCGCGCGCGGCCATGGCCATCGGCAGCATGGCGTGGCCGATGAAGCGCGGCCACGCGCCGTCCTCGATGAAGGCGGCGTTGCCGAAGACGTGGTCGGGATGCCCGTGCGTGTTGATGACATAGCGAATCGGCAGCCGGGTGATCTTGCGCAGCGCTTCTTTCAAGGCCATGCCCACCGCGTACGAGCCGCCGGTATCGATGACCGCGACCGCTTCGCTGCCGACCACGAAGCCGATGTTGGCGATGTCGCCGTCGTAGCCATCCTCGAAATCCTTGTGTTGCCCGATGTGCACATACACGCCCGGCGCCACCTGGTCGACGCGCAGGGGCGCCGCAGTGGCCTGCGCGGCGTGCGTGGCGGCGACGGCCAGCAGCCAGGCCAGGCCGATCAGGCGCCGCATGTAAGTCCTCGCCCAAAAAAGTAAAGGTGTTTTTGGCTGCCAGAACCGGCGCGTTGCTGCGTTGGCTCCGCTTCGCTTGCGGGGCTTGCAGTGCTCGCACTGCGGCGCACTCGCCGCCTTGCACCGCATCCGGTTCTGTTTGCCAAAATTCACATTTATTTCCGGTCGGGTACTTAGCCCCCGATGTCGAGGGATTGGCGAAAGATGGCGCCCGCATTGTCGCGGATGACGGCTTGCAGGACGCCGGGCCGGTCGGCGACGAAGCCGAAGCCGATGAAGGGATCTTCGCTGATGCCGATGAAGGTATCGGCTGTCAGCACCGGCTTGCCGTTATAGCTGATGTCGATCTTGTCGATGAAAAAAGCCGGGCGGTAGCCGTTCGTGGCCAGGTCGCGCTGCAAACCGGTGTACATCGGGTGCTTGATCAACAGCCTGGCCTTGTTGATTCCCCCCGGTGTGAACGGCCCGTCGAGCGCCATCTTCATTTTTCCCGCCGCCGCCATGGCCGCCGCATTGTCGCCCAGGACCGGGCCGCCGCAACCACCGGACGCCTTGACCATCAGCTCGTTCACATACAAGCTGCCATCGTTCGATTCGGCCACGACGTGCACCGGCGAATCGGATTCGAAGCGGATTCGGGTCGACATTTCCGCCTTTCCGCTGGCCGGCGTGAAGTGGAACACTGCCGTCAAGGGTACTGGATTGGCGTCGACGAACACGGTGACCGACTTGATGAACCGGGTTGCCGTCATGGGATGATCGATGCTGAAAGCGAAAGGCACCTGCTCGCCGCTGGCCGCGCGCGCGGGCGCGCTCAAGCGGACGAAAGGCGCCGCTTCCAGCTTCTTGCCGGGGAAATGAGCCTGTTGCAGTGCGGCCCAGGGCGAGGGCGCCGCCTGGGCCAGCGCCGCCGGCGGACAGGCCGACGAGGCCAGCACCGCCAGGCTCACGAGAAGGTACCGGCGCCGCGCGCCCTGCAGATGATTGTTCATCAAATCAACCTTTATCCATGTTGGATATCCGATGTGATTGCTGAAACTGGCGCTCTGTTCTTCCGCCGAGAAAATGATGGCGGTTCACCGATGCTGCCGTGATCCGGTCAGGACGACTATAGCGCATTCAGGCTCTTGACTGCGTCGACGTGTCAATCGAGCCGGATCGCCTTGGCCTTGATGACCTTGGCCCATTTTTCGCGCTCGGCTTTGGCATGGCGAAGGCGAGGGCGGCCATGCAGCGCCGGGCGAGCGTGTAGAAGGTCATGAGGTCTCCATTCATTGTATGTTTATACGAATTTAACATGCACATCAGCGCCGCGCGGCGTGCTCCACGCGCCCGCCGACCAGCACCGCGTCGCCTTCCAGCATGGTCCGCATCAGGCAAGCCCGGCCGCCGGCCGCGCCCTGGTGCAGTGTCACGCCATGCCCGAGGGCGACGGTCAGCGCCCCGGCCGCGACGCCGGTCGCGCTGTCTTCCAGCAGCGGGTCGAGGTGGTTGAAGTTGCGCCCCTCATAGCCAAACGCGCCGCTGCGGCACCAGGCATAGCAGCCGCTCACGCCGTGCGCGCGGCCCCAGTCGTGGATCAGCGCCAGGTCCGGCCGCAAGCCGCGCAGCGTTTCCACGTCGGCCACTTCCAGCAGCAGCTTCGGGCTGCCGACCGAGGCGATGACGGGTGCACTTGCCAGCGCCAGTCCGGGCGCCGCCAGCAGGCGCGCGGGCAGGGCGGCGTCGATGTCGACACGCGGTGCTTCCTGCCGGGCCAGCGTCACGAACAGGTCTGGCCCGATCCGCGACAGCAGCAGGCGCTGGCCACGCATGGCCGTCGTCACCGTCAGCGGCGCAGTGTCGCCATGGCGCTCGAACAGCACCTGCGCCGCCGCCAGCGTGGCGTGCAGGCAGAGCGGGCTGCGCATGTGCGGGTAGACGAAATCGAGCGTTGCCGCCACGTCCGGCTCGCTGGCCGCGTCGGGAAAGACACAGGTGAGCGCGTGTTCGCGCGCCAGCGCGGCGCGCTGCACGGCATCGGCCGGCCCATGCTCGATCACGAGCGCCGGATTGCCGCCCCCTTCGTTCGTACCGAAACAGGTGAATGCGTGGATGTTCATGGTCGTCATTGACGTGATTGGCCAGGGTTTGTGTGAAAACTCCCTGCAAGAATAGCTGATATACTCGGGCCGTCCAGTACTACGACCTCCCTATGCGACGAGCATTCGTCATCTTCCTGATCCTGCTGTTTCCCCTGAATGTCTTTGCGCTGTCCACGTCTGTCACGTCGATGCAGCCGGCTGGCGCGCTGGCTTCTGTCGACGCCGCGGCCGATGCCCTCGGCGCGCCCGGCATGCAAACGATGGGCGACGTCGATGCGGACGAGCCGCCTACCGGCACCGATTTCCACGACTCGGTCAATGAAGAAGGGCGCCTGCAAGCGGCCGTGCTTCCCGGCCGGCTGACGCCTGCGCACTTGCCATCCCGGCGCGGCCTCGCGCCTTTTCCCCCGATAAAACCGCCTCCCGTGCATTGAACACGGTCCCTGCCGTTCATCCGGCATGGGCCGCCGTCCGCACACTTGATTCCCGATGGCCTGCGCCATTGGGAACGACATTATTCTTACATTGCGAGGTTTTACACATGGAATGGCTATTCGACCCGACCATCTGGGCGGGTCTGCTCACACTCGTCGTCCTGGAAATCGTCCTGGGCATCGACAATTTGATCTTTATCGCCATCCTGGCGGACAAGCTCCCGCCCCACCAGCGCGACAGGGCGCGCCTGATCGGCTTGTCGCTGGCGATGCTGATGCGGCTTGGTTTGCTGACCATCGTGTCCTGGCTGGTGACCCTCACCGCGCCCCTGTTCTCGCTTGGAACGCTGAGCTTCTCCGGGCGCGACCTGATTCTGCTCCTGGGCGGATTCTTTTTGTTGTTCAAGGCGACCACCGAGCTGCATGAGCGCCTCGAAGGGGTGACCCACACCCAGAGCGAATCGAAGGTGTATGCCGGCTTCGGCATCGTTGTTACGCAAATCGTCGTGCTCGATGCCGTGTTCTCGCTCGACGCCGTCATCACCGCGGTCGGCATGGTCGACGAGCTGGGCGTGATGATGGCCGCTGTGATCATTTCGATCGGCGTCATGATCCTGGCCTCGAAGGCGCTGACACGCTTCGTGAACGCGCACCCGACGGTCGTGGTGCTGTGCCTGAGTTTCCTGCTGATGATCGGCCTGTCGCTGGTGGCGGAAGGCTTCGGTTTCCACATCCCGAAGGGCTACCTGTACGCAGCCATCGGCTTCTCGATACTGATCGAAGCCCTGAACCAGTTCGCGCGCCGTAATTTCCTCAAGACGGAAGCGCGCGTGCCGCTTCGCGACCGCACTGCCGAAACGGTATTGCGCCTGATGGGCAGCCGCAAACGCGCCGACGCGGGCGACGACGTGCAGCACGAAACGTCGGCCGAGGAGGAAGCATTTGCGGTCGAAGAGCGCAATATGGTGAGTGGCGTGCTGACCCTGGCGGACCGCTCGATCCGCTCGGTCATGACGCCGCGTTCGGAAATGTCCTGGATCGATCTCGAGGATGGCGCCGACGAGATCCTGCGCCAGTTGCAGGCAACGCCGCACAGCCGACTGCCCG
>JANNNC010000146.1:0-8715 GCA_031398335.1 Massilia sp. | reverse complement strand
TCCCATCCCGAACAGGACCGTGAAACGACTTTGCGCCGATGATAGTGCTGCAACCAGTGTGAAAGTAGGTTATCGTCAGGCTAAGTAATATGCAGTAAGAAAAACCCCCGCTCAGTGATCTGGCCGGGGGTTTTTTGCTTTGGGCTTCATATTGTCAAACGCCGGTTGTCGGCACGTTGACCTTTGAGTAAGGCCGCACTATAGTCGGCATTGACTGAATGCGTCCCCTGCGAAACCCGATGACAACCCTTGCACAATCCGCCGGAGACCTGTTTCGCCATGTTGCGGCCGACAAGGCAGTGCAGTACCGGGCCATCATGGATACCTTCGCGGCCGCCAAGCGGCAGTTCCGGCTGCAACTGCGACCGGACGAGGTGCAGATCGAAGCGCAATGGCCTGGCGCGACGCCCGCGCTCGACGAAATCCAGTTAGCCCTGTCCCAGCTTGCCGATTGGGGCAACCTCGAGGCGCACCCGGATACCGCTCGCGTCGCCAGCGTCGAAGACTTCTACCGGGCCCGATTCCTTTACCGGCTGTCGCTCGGCGGCGAGGCAGTGGAAGCTGGCCTGGCTGTATTCGCACGCACGCTGGCACGCCAGAGCGAACTGCAAACGGTTGCCCTGGAAGATATCCTGACCCAACTGAATGTGCTCTCGGCGCTGGCCCGGGAACGCGCACCCGACCCCGCCAAAGTCCATACCGCATTGCGCGACCTGGTGCGTGTCTTTGACGGTCTCGCCGACAACGCCCAGGCATTCATGGCCAGTGTCGTTCGCACGATCGAACTACAGCAGGCCGACGTGCAAGCGGTGATCGCCTTCAAGCAGCGGCTGATCGACTACCTGCAGCGTTTTGTCAGCGACCTGGTAGGACGCTCGGGCGCGATTGCCGCTCGTCTGCTGGAGCTCGACGGGCAGATCGCACCGCTGCTGCTGATCGCTGCGCAGCGCGAGCGGCGTGACGCGGCGCCCGGCGGCGAACCCGAGCAGCAGGCCGCGCTCGACGCGCGCGTCGCCACCTGGCGCGAGCGCTGGCGCGGCCTGTCGCGCTGGTTCATCAGCGACGGCCCTATCCAGGCCCAATCGGAATTGTTGCGCGCCAAAGTGAGGGCGGCGATTCCGCAGTTGCTCGCAGCGGTGGCTAGCCTCAACGAGCGGCGCAGCGGACGCAGCGACCGCTCGGCGGATTTTCGCATTCTCGCGCGCTGGTTCGCCGACACCGGCAACGACGCCGAGGCGCACTGCTTGTGGCGCGCCGCCTTCGCCCTCAACCCATCGCGCCATTTCAGCCTGCACACCGAAGCGACGCCCGATCCGGTTTCCGCGACCACGTCCTGGGCCGACGCGCCGCCGGTGCGGGTCCACCCGCGCCTGCGCGAGCAGGGCGAGCTGACGCCGCGCGGCGCGGCGCCCCATGTCCGGGTCCGGGATGCCGAGCGGGCCATGCTCGCCGCACGCATGTCGGCGGAGCGGGCCCAGATCGACGCGGCGCGCGCCATCCTCTCCACCGGCCAGGCCACCCGCCTGTCGGAGCTGGGCATGCTCGATGCACAGGCCTTCCGGTTGTTCCTCAACCTGCTCGGCGAAGCGCTCGTTGTCCAGTCGCGCCCAGGCGCTGAGGTGGCTTGCCAGAGCGCGGACGGACTCCTGCAAATCCGCCTCGTGCCCCTGGACGCCGGCAGCATCGCGTGCATCGAGACTGACATGGGCACCTTCACCGGCCGCGACCATCTGCTGACGATCACGGCCACCGGGGACGATCATGGCCGCGCATGAAGGGCGTGCACGGGCGCTCGACGCCGCGCAAGTCAAGGACGTCCTCGTGCGCCATCGCGAGGACGAACGGCGCGACGCCCTGCGCGCCTTGTTGATGTGTCCCTTGATGACCTCGTCGCATCCGGCATTCCACGCCGTGCGGCGCCACGAACGCGAACTGCGCGACTGGTTTTCGCAAGCAGCGGGCTGGGTCCTGCATATCGAACGCGATTGCGCGCGCCTGTACAAACGGCCGGCCGATCTGAACGATGCCACGCGTGGCGCGCCTGATTTCGATCGGCGCCGCTACATCCTGTTTTGCCTCGCCTGCGCCGCGCTCGAACGCGCCGAGCCGCAGATCACCTTGCGCACGCTGGGCGAGAAGCTGCTCACCCTGGCCGCCGACCCCGAACTGGGCGAACGCGGCTTCACCTTCACACTCGAGAGCCACCACGAGCGGCGCGAACTGGTCGCCATCTGCCGTTACCTGCTGTCCCTGGGCGTGCTGCTGCGCGTGGCGGGCGACGAGGACGCCTTCGTGAGCAAGGTCGGCGACGCCCTGTACGACGTGCGGCGGCGTGCACTCGCCGGGCTGATGGCGGCCGCGCGCGGGCCGTCGACCTGGGCGCCGGAGAGCGCGCCGGCGCAGCTCGACGAGCGCCTTGCCGCCTTGACCGAAGAATTCCAGCCCGACAGCGAAGAGGGGCGCCGCACCGCGATGCGCCATCACCTGGCACGCCGCCTGCTCGACGATCCGGTCGTCTACCTCGACGACCTGGACGCGCAGCCGGCCTTGCGCGCCTACTTCCAGAACCAGCGCGGCGCGCTGGCCGCACGCCTGGGCGAGGCTACGGGGCTGAACGCCGAGCAGCGCGCCGAAGGCCTCGCCCTGGTGGACGACACCGGCGAATTGAGCGACGTCGCGATGCCGGCGGCCGGCACCGCATCGCATGTCACCTTGCTGGTCGCCGAATTCCTGGCGGGCGCCGGCCGCACGCATCCAGGTGCGCGGGTGAGCGAGTCGGCCGTCGCCGATGTCGTGCGTGGCCTCATTCCCGAATACGGACGCTACTGGGCGAAAGCGGCGCGCGAGCCGGGCGCCGAAACCGAGCTTGCGCAGAATGCGCTGGCACGGCTCGCCATGCTGCACCTGATCCGACACGACGCGGACGGCGTGCGCCCGCTTCCCGCGCTGGCCCGTTTCGCGCTCGGCGAGGCCGAACTGACGGCCCGCAAGCCCACCCCAACTCAGCGCGCCACCGGCGCCCAGGATGCACTCTTCTGATGCCTGATTCCCTGTTTTCGACCGGCGCCGCGCCGGCGCTGCCCGCACTCCCCGAACCACGCCAGGCCCGCTGGCAACCGCTGCGCATCGGCCTGGTGGAACTGTTCCACTACGATAGCGAGGAGTTCTGGTTTCGCGACGGCCACCTGCTGTTGCGCGGTAATAACGGCACCGGCAAATCAAAAGTGCTGTCGCTTACGCTGCCGTTCCTGTTCGACGCCAGTATCAAGTCCTCGCGCATCGAGCCCGATGGCGACGCCACCAAGAAAATGGCGTGGAATCTCCTGCTCGGCAAGCATGAGCGGCGCGTCGGCTATACCTGGATCGAGTTCGGGCGCATCGGCGAAGACGGCCAGCCACGCTACCTGACGCTCGGCTGCGGGCTGTCGGCGGTCGCTGCCCGGCCGCAGGTCGACACCTGGTATTTCGTCACCGAGGGACAGCGTGTCGGCCGCGACTTGTGGCTGATTAACGAGCAGCGCGCCGTGCTGGGGAAGGAGCGGCTGGCGCATGCACTCGACGGCCACGGACAGCTGTTCGACACCGCACAGGCCTACCGGCGCGCGGTCGACGAACGCCTGTTCCACTTGGGCGAAGCGCGTTACGCCGCACTGATGGATACGCTGATCCAGCTGCGCCAGCCACAATTGTCGAAAAAGCCGAACGAAGACAATTTGTCGAACGCCCTGACCGAGGCGCTGGCCCCACTGCCGGACGAACTCCTCAGCGACGTGGCCGAGGCCATGAACCAGCTCGAGGAATACGGGCACCAGTTGGGCGAACTGAACGAACTGGCCAAGGCAATCAGCCAGTTCAACCGGCGCTACCAGCAGTATGCGCGGGTCAACGCACGGCGCCGCGCAGGCGTCTTGCGAACCGCCCAGACCGGCTTCGACAAGGCCAGCCGCGACCTGAACAACGCGCGTACAGCGTTCGAGGCCGATGCGCGCGCCGAGGCAGACTTGCGCGAGGCGCTCGAGGCGGCGGAGCAGGCGCAGTTGCGCGACCGCGCGGCGCTCGACGAAATGCAGAGCGATCCGCTCATGCTCGATGCCAACCGCCTCAATGAACTCGACTCCAACCTCGCCGCGCGCCGCCGCGATACTGCCGCTGCCGACGCGGCGCTGCGCCAGGCAAGCGAGCGCCAGGCGCGCGAGGCTGGCGAACTGCGTGGCTATGTGGAGCGCGCCGATGCGGCTTGTGGTTCGCTTGCGCAGGCAGTCGCGGTGTTCGACGCTGCCTCCCATGCGGCCGGCCTGGCCGATCGCGACGACTACCGCACTGCCGCCGTCTCCTTTGCGCAGCCTGACGCATTGGCAGGCTTGAGCGCAGCCACGTACGAGCAGATGCAGCGCGCGCTGCGCGCCGTTGCCACCGGGCGGCGCGCCGACCTTGCAGTGGTCGAGGGACGCCTGCGCCAGCTTGACACGGCCGGGCGGCAGCGCGCCGCGGCGCAGGAAAGGCGCGACGACTGCGCGGACGACCTGGCCGATGCGGTGGCGCGCCTTGCCGCGGGCGAAGCGCAGTTGACCGTGTGCGCCGACGAGACGGTGCAGGCATGGCACACGCATGCGGCGGCGCTGCGCGAGTTGGCGCTCCCTGCCAGCGAGGGGGTGCTGTCGGCCCTGGACGACTGGACCCGCACCCTGGAGGGAGAAAATCCGGCCAGGGCGGCACTCATGCGTTCCCAGCACGACCGCACCCTGCAGCTGGCACAGGAGGAGGCGGCCGTGTTTGGGCGCCGCGCGCTCCTCGACGCGCAGCAGCGGCAGCTCGAACAGGAGCGCGGCAGGCTGGCGCAAGGCGAGGACAGCGCCCCACCGGTCCCGTATCAACGCGCGGCCGGCGCACGCCCTGCGACGCGCCCGGGCGCCCCTTTCTGGCAACTGGTCGAGTTTCGCGCCGACGTCGCCGGCGACGCCGAACGTGCCGGTATCGAAGCCGCACTCGAAGCGAGCGGCCTGCTCGATGCCTGGGTCGATCCGGACGGGACCATCGACGCCGGCACGGCCGTTCCCGCGTTCGACACGCTGCTGCGGGCCCGCGCCGTTCAGCCGCAAGCGCTGGCCGGCTGGCTGGTGCCGGCGTCGCCGTGCGCCGTGGAGACGGCGCAGGTGCAGCGCTTGCTCGAGTCGATCGCCTGCTGCGCCGAGGACACCGGAAGCGAAGCCTGGATCGCGCCCGACGGCCGGTTTCGCATCGGTCCCCTGAGCGGCGTCTGGAACAAGCCGGCGGCCCAATACATCGGGGCGGCCAGCCGGAGCGCCGCGCGCACGCGCCGCCTGCAGGAAATCGCCACCGTGCTGGCGTCGCTGGCGACGGAGCAGGCCACGCTCGACGAAACGCTGGCAATGCTGGCACAACGGCGCCTTCGCGCGGCCGAAGAATGGGAGGCGGCGCCGCCCGAGGCCGCGCTGCGTGCGGCCCACGTCCAGGTGAGCGCGCTGGAACGGGAGCGCCGCCAGGCCGCCGAACGGCTGGCCGGCGCCGACAGCCGCCTGGCAGCCGCCGACGAGGCATGGCGCACGGCGCGCACCCAGCTGCAATGCGATGCCGCCGACCTCCAACTGCCATGCGCCGCCGACGCCCTGGCGGCGGTCGCCGCAGCGCTGGACGCCGCCGGACACGCGCTGCAGGACGTGCTGCTGCACGCGCAACAGGTGCGGCAGGCGCTGCCTGAGCGGCGCCGCCAGGAAGCGCGCGCCGATGAGCGCAACGACGATGTCGCCGCTTGCCGCGCACAACGCGCGCGCTGCGGCGAAGCGCTGGACGAAGTCGAGGCCCGCCTGCGCAGCCTGCGCGAACGGGTCGGCGCCCAGGTCAGCGAGCTGCAGGCGCGCCTGCTGAAGGTGCGCCAAGCTGTGTTCGACGGGGAAGCTGCGTTGAAGTCCGTCCGCACCCGACTCATTACGGCGAGCGAGGCCCGCGCGCGCAGCGAACAGCGCGCCGAGAATGCGGGAACGGCCCTGGCCGAACGGGTCGAGGCACGCCATCAGGCAGTGCTCGGGCTCGAGCAATTCAGTGCCACCGGGCTGCTGGCCATCGCGCTGCCGGAACTCGAGGTGCCCGCCACGCCATGGAGCATCGAGCCGGCCCTCGGCGTGGCGCGCCGTGTCGAACAACTGCTGCATGAGGTCGACGCCGACGACGCGGACTGGTCGCGCGTACAGAGCGCATTTGCGCGCGACTATTCCGACTTGCTCACCGCGCTCACCTCGCTTGGCCACCAGGGCCAGGCCGAGCCGAGCGACCATGGCATGATCGTGACCATCGTCTATCAGAGCCGGCCGCAACGTCCGGACCTGATCGAGGCCAGTATCCGCACCGAGATCGCGCAACGCCACGAACTGTTGACCGCGCGTGAAACCGAAGTGCTGGAAAATCACTTGCAGGCCGAAGTCGCGGCGGCGATCCAGCGCCGGCTGCAGGAGGCCGACCGGCGCGTCGCCACCATCAACGCGGAATTGGCCAAGCGCCCGACCTCGACCGGCGTCCGGTTTCGCCTGCTCTGGCAGCCGCTGCCCGAAGGCAGCGAGGGCGCCCCGGTCGGACTGGATGCGGCACGCAAACGCCTGCTCAACACCAGCTACGACGCATGGTCGGCCGAGGACCGGCAAGTGGTCGGGCGGATGCTGCAAAACCGGATCGCCGCGGAACGCGCGCGCGACGACGCCGGCCGCACTGGCAGCCTGCTCGAACTGCTGGCCCGGGCGCTCGATTACCGCCGCTGGCACCGTTTCCGCGTGCAGCGCTGGCAAGATGGCCAGTGGCGGCCCCTGTCCGGCCCGGCTTCCAGCGGCGAGCGTGCGCTCGGGCTGACGGTACCGCTGTTTGCGGCAGTATCGAGTTTTTATACGCACGCCGGATCGCGCCATGCACCGCGCCTGGTGCTGCTCGATGAAGCGTTCGCCGGTATCGACGACGCCGCGCGCGCGCACTGCATGGCGCTGGTACGCGAGTTCGACCTGGACTTCGTCATGACCAGCGAGCGCGAGTGGGCGTGCTACGCCGAGCTGCCGGGCGTGTCGATTTGCCAGCTCCAGCGGCACGAGGGCATCGATGCCGTGTATGTGTCGCGCTGGACGTGGGATGGCCGCTCAAAGCGGCTGGAAGAAGACGGCGCGCGCCGCTTTCCGGCCGCCGCCGACACGGCGTCGCAGGCATGAGCGACGCAGTCGAACGGCTGCAGCGCCTGCTCGGCGGCGCTGCCCTGGCCCCCTTGCGCATGCGCCTGCGCAGCCGTTACCAGCGCGGACGCAACAGCGGTGTCGTCACGCTCGGTAATGTGAGCGCAGGCGAGCGCGATGCGCTGGCCGGTCTGCTGGGCCGGCGGCCAGGCGACGCGGGATCGCTGCGCTTCGATATCGCCGAGCTCGATGCCTGCTTGCGCAATGCCGGGCTGGCCACCTCGTTGCGGCATGCACTCGAACTGCTGGACGGGCCGGTGATCGACCTGGCGGCGGCGCGCGCCGAGACGGCGCGGCAATGGGAAACGGTGCGCGCGATGCCGACCGACCCGCGGCTTGCCGCTTTTCTGGGCGACAGCCGCGGTCTCGGCCTGGTCAAGCGCCTGGCCGCGCGCCTGCCCGCCGCGACGCGCCTGATCGCGCAAGTCCAGGCCGTGCTGGCGCAGTTGCCCGCCGCGGCCATCACGCGCTCCCATCTGGCTGCGCAGCAGCTGGGCGACGCGCATGCACTCGACACCGGCAGCCCGGTTGCCACGATCTTGCTGGCTGTGCTGCGGCATGAAAGGGCCGGGGACGAGGAGAGCGAGCAGGACGAGACAGTGCGCGCGCTGTGGGCAGGGGCGGGGGTGCTGGTCAACGAATTGGCGCGGCCGGCCTTGTTCCTGAACCTGCCGGGCAGCGCGGCCGGATGCGGGGCGAGCGGCGAGCCTGCTTACCTGTCGCTGCGTGCGCTGATGCGATCGCCGCCACGCTGGGATGTCGCGTCGCGCGATGTGTTCGTCTGTGAAAACCCGAACCTGATGGCGATTGCCGCTGACGCCCTGGGCCCGCACTGCGCGCCGCTGGTGTGTACCGAGGGCATGCCTGGCGCGGCGCAGCGTGCACTCCTTGCCCAGCTCGCCTCAGCGGGCGCCCGCCTGTGGTATCACGGCGACTTCGACTGGCCCGGGATTGCCATTGCAAATACGGTTATCGGCGCATGCGGCGCGCTGCCGTGGCGGTTTTCCACTACCCAGTACGCGGCGGCTTTGATCAGCACCGTCGAGGCAACCCGTGCGCTGAAAGGCAGGCTGGTCAATGCGCACTGGGACGCTTCACTTGCGCCGGCAATGGATCTCCATGGCCGTGCAATTGACGAGGAGGCGCTGGCCGGCGGGCTTGTGATCGACCTCGATACACAATTGTGCAATCAGGACTTGCGCGATTCGCATGCGGTTTGCTATAGTTCGCCTCCTCGGAAAAACGACAACGAAATCAAGTAGTTGAAGCGAAAACGGGAGCCGCAGAATCTGCGGTGTAGCAAAAAAGAGGTTGACGAGAATCATGAAACGCTTCATACTCTTCTTCTTCTGCTGCTGACGAACAAAACGATTCGCAGAACACAGCAAGGCAATACCGCCCTCGGCGGGAGCCCAAGTTCTTTAAAAATTAACAGTCGATAAGTGTGGGCGTTTGATGAAGGTGCCAGTGGCTTCGGTCACTGATTACT
>JANNNC010000108.1:0-15094 GCA_031398335.1 Massilia sp. | reverse complement strand
GAGGCGGCCGACACGTGAAGAAGGCGCATCTTCGACTGCTGCTCAACTGCGCCGAGCTATGCCAGACGTCGGCCAATTTTATGCTGAGCGATTCGCCATTGCATGGCAGGGTTTGCTTGATTTGTGCCGAAGCGTGCGAGGGGTGCGCCAAGAGCTGTGAACAAGTGGGCGACATGCGCGACTGTGTCGAGCAATGCCAACGTTGTGCGAAGAGCTGCAGGACGATGACATGAGCACGCGCCGACGTTTTCTACAAGCCTCCGCGGCCGCGGCGGGAACCGCGCTTGGCGCCACGGCTGCCGGGCGCGCGTGGGCCCCGCCGAGCGTGCCGGCTGACGCACCGGCCCTGTCGCAGGCCGGCCATGAAACCCGACTCGTGATCGCTCGGAGCAAGCTCAACATCAACGGGAAAATCGCCATGCCAACCCTGGTCAATGGCTCGCTGCCTGGTCCGGTCTTGCGGTTTCGCGAGGGAGAAAGCGTAACAATTCACGTGACGAACCAGTTGCCGGAAACAAGCTCAATCCATTGGCATGGGCTGATCGTCCCGCCGGATATGGATGGTGTACCCGGCGTCAGTTTCAATGGCATCCGGCCCGGCGAGACGTTCACCTATCGGTACCGGCTGCGTCAGAGCGGCACGTACTGGTATCACAGCCATTCGGGAAACCAGGAGCAGGCAGGCCTGTATGGCCCTTTGATCATCGACCCGATCGCACCGGATCCCTACACTTACGACCGTGAATTCATCGTCATGCTATCGGACTGGACCTTTGAGGATCCAGCGCGCGTCCTGGCCAAGATGAAAAAGGTGGGTTCGTATTACAACTTCAACCGACGCACCCTGGGCGATGCTTTCCGGGACGCGTCACGCGACGGCTGGCGGGCGATGTTCGCTGACCGAATGGAATGGAGCAAAATGCGGATGGATCCAACCGATATCGCGGACGTAACCGGTTTCACCTATACCTATTTGCTTAATGGCCGATCAGCCAACCAGAACTGGACCGGGCTCTTCGAACCGGGCGAACGCATCCGAATGCGCTTCATCAACGCGGGGGCAATGACGCACTTCGATGTGCGCATCCCGGGCCTGGACATGACACTTGTACAGGCCGACGGCCAGAACGTCGAACCAGTGACGGTCGAGGAGTTCCGGATTGCCCCAGCCGAAACCTATGACATGATTGTCCAACCGCGTACCGAAGAGGCGTACACCATCTTTGCCGAAGCGATGGATCGCAGCGGTTACGCAGCCGGCACGCTCGCGCGCAGATTAGGGTTGCGTGCACCGGTTCCGGAGCGCCGCGTACGCCCGCTTCGGACCATGGCCGACATGGGAATGTCGGGCGAGGCGATGGGGGGGATGTCCATGGCCACCGCCTCGGCCACGCCGAGCGCTGCAATGGTTGGCAGGCCGACGCCATCAGGCCCCGGAAACGCAATGGCCGGCATGGAAATGCCATCGGCGCCCCAACCTGAAAAGTCGGGCATATCGATGCCAGCGGGCCCCAAACCGGCAACGCCCGGTACACCGTCGCCATCCGGCATCACGCATGCGACGCATGGCGCGGCAGCGCAGCAGAATGCCATGTCGGCACAGGTCGCAATCTCGCAGTCGAAACCTCATGGTCCGGACCACCACGGGCCGGGTAATTCGACGATCGCAGAGATGCCCGCCAGCCGGGTCAGCGAACCTGGAACCGGGCTGGGGGACGCTGGTCGCAGGGTTCTTGTGTATGGAGACTTGCGGCGCTTGTCGGCGCCCGGACCAGAAGGCGTGCCGGAAAGGCAGATTGAGCTGCATATCACTGGAAACATGGAGCGACAGATCTGGGGATTCGATGGAAAGAAATACTCCGAGGCCAGAGAACCCATCCCCTTCGACTACGGTGAACGTTTACGCGTGACCTTCGTCAACGACACCATGATGGACCATCCGATGCACCTGCATGGCATGTGGATGATGCTGGAGAACGGCGCCGGCGCGAAGGGGCCCCTGAAGCACACCATTAATGTGAAAGCCGGCGAGCGGCTGTCGTTCGATGTCGAGCCCGACGAGGCAGGTAAGTGGGCCTTCCATTGCCACCTGCTCTTTCACATGGAGCTTGGCATGTTCCGTGTCGTCTCCGTGGTCGATCGCTCAGGACGGAGGCCGGGATGAAACATGTAGCCAACGTCCAGTACACCCTTACTCGTTGCGCCATCGCACTTGCGTGCACGATGCCATGTGCCTACGCCGGAGCCCAGGAAACGGAACCTGTTGAGGACAGTCCAGTTCGCAGCTTCGTTCTGATTGACCAGCTCGAACGCACCACTACCCGCGAAGGGGGCGCAAGCCGGGATGGACTGCGCGTCAATTCAACAGCGTGGATTGGCGGCGACTACAATCGTCTCTGGATCTACACCGAAGCGAACAAACCCGACGATGGCAAGCCGGAAGATGTAGACATTCAATTCCTCTACGGTCGATTGGTGGCTCCCTTCTGGGACCTTCAAGTGGGCCTGCGGTACGTCAAGCCAGGGCCGGACATCCCCTCGCGCAAGTACGCGGTGGTCGGAGTGCAGGGACTCGCGCCCTATCGGTTCGGGGTCCAGGCGGCCGCCTTCCTGAGCGAACATGGTAAGGTTTCCGGGCGGGCTGAAATCGAGTATGACCTTCTGCTAACCCAGCGCTGGGTGCTGCAGCCGCGCTTCGCGACTAATTTTGCGGTTCAGGAAGTGAAGGAACAGGGCGTCGGGCGGGGTGTGAACGACATCGAGCTCGGCTTCCGATTACGCTATGAGGTAAAGCGCGAGTTGGCGCCATATGTGGGACTGACGTGGCAAAAAAGTTACGGCAGAGCGGCACGGTTTGCGCAGGATCGCGGGGAGGACGTCGCCCGATGGAGCGTTCTCGCGGGACTTCGCGTGTGGTTCTAAGTCGCGCGTGCTGCAGCGGCGGGACAGCAAAGCTGCAGTCAGCGTGATTTCTTGCGCCCGTCTCTCAGCTCAGTTAGGCCAGATCCATTGCTACGTAGGATTTGTTTTGAGTACGTCCGGCTTCCTATCGCAATGGCCAACGCGCATTACGCTTTGCAATGTTCCCTATATTGGTATTGGTCTACGCACAGCTTGCAAAGGCAGAAGAGCGCGATTCAATTGCCGAGTTCGCCGGTGAATACGAGCGATATCACGGTTGTACGCCGGCGTTTCCCACGGTTCCGAAACACGCTAACCGCACTATAAAATAGATTGCCATTGGAACAATATGAATAGTCCTACGCCATCGCACGACCGTATCTCTGCCGATGACACTACCCATCGGCATGGAGATGGACACGAACACCCTAATGCCGTGCTGGACGCGGAGAAGCCGTTCACCGACCCTGTCTGTGGGATGAAAGTAGCTCCAGACCTGCAGAGAGAAATCCAGCATGGGGACAAGACATACCACTTCTGCAGCGCGCGTTGTATGGAAAAGTTTCGCGCGAGCCCACAGGCGTTCATTACCCCAGGCGGGCCTGAGCTGACAGCCACTGCGCCCCAGGGCACGATTTATACCTGTCCAATGCATCCTGAAATACGAGAACAGGAGCCGGGAAGCTGTCCCATTTGTGGCATGGCGCTTGAACCAGTTATACCATCGCTGGATGAGGAGGAAAATCCCGAACTGGTCGATTTCCGGCGGCGGTTTTGGTGGACACTTCCCTTGACTGTGATTGTTACCGTCCTGGCTATGGCCGGACATCGTATCTTCCCCCAAGGCTTGGTTGGCCAGAGCTGGATTGAGCTAGCGCTTAGTACCCCGGTGGTCCTGTACGCGGGCTGGCCGTTTTTCGTTCGCGGCGTTCACTCTCTGATCCATCGAAGCCCCAACATGTGGACTTTGATAGGAACCGGGGTAGCTGCTGCATATGGTTACAGCCTGGTTGCTACCTTTGCGCCGGGTCTGTTCCCGTCAACTTTCCTGATGCACGGCCGTATCGGTGTTTACTACGAGGCGGCCGCAGTCATCATTTCGCTGACGCTGCTCGGTCAAATACTCGAATTGAAGGCAAGGTCTCAGACTTCTGCGGCAATCAAGTCACTGCTCGGGCTTGCGCCGAAAACGGCCCGTAGAATCAGGCAAGACGGCACCGAGGAAGACGTTCCCCTTACTCATGTCCATATCGGAGACTCGCTACGCGTTCGCCCGGGGGAGAAAGTGCCAGTGGACGGTGCCGTTCTGGAAGGCGAAAGCGCCTTGGACGAATCCATGCTCACAGGTGAGCCGATTCCAGTGACCAAGCGCCCAGGTGACAAGCTGATTGGGGCAACCATCAACACCAGCGGCAGCTTGATAATGCGGGCAGACAAGGTCGGTTCGCAAACCATGCTTTCCCAAATCGTCCAGATGGTATCCAACGCTCAACGTTCACGCGCCCCAATGCAGCGCCTGGCGGATGTCGTTGCTGGCTATTTCGTGGTCGTGGTGGTCGGTATTGCCTTGCTCACCTTGCTGGTATGGGGATTTTTCGGACCGGAACCAAGTTGGGTGTACGGCTTTGTGAATGCGGTCGCCGTCCTCATCATTGCCTGCCCTTGCGCTCTCGGACTAGCCACGCCAATGTCCATCATGGCTGCGACTGGCCGCGCAGCTACTCAGGGCGTTTTGTTCAGGGATGCAGCTGCAATTGAAGGCATGAGAAAAATTGACACCCTGATTGTCGACAAGACCGGGACGCTAACCGAAGGCAAGCCTGCTTTTGACAGCGTGGTGGCAGCGCCTGGTTTTACCGAGGGCGAGGTGATGCAGATAGCTGCCAGCATCGACCAGGGAAGCGAGCACCCGCTGGCCCACGCCATCGTTGCCGAAGCTCACAAGCGTGGCCTGACTTTGGATAAGCCGGAGACATTTGAGTCCTCCAGTGGCATTGGTGTCCGCGGCACTGTAGCGGGCCGGCGTACCGCCATAGGTAACACTGCGTTGATGGACACCGAGAAGGTCGGATGGGACAATCTAGCCGATCAGGCTGAGGCATTGAGGGCGCAAGGCGCGAGCGTGATGTATCTGGCGGTGGACGGCCGCTTGGCTGGGCTCCTTGCAGTATCAGACCCGGTGAAAACGAGTACGCCGGAAGCGCTTGCGACATTAAGGAAAGACGGCCTACATATCGTCATGGCGACCGGCGACGGTGTGACAACGGCGAAATCGGTGGCGGCAAGGCTGGGTATCACCGAAGTCTATGGCGAGGTCAAGCCTCAGGACAAGCTGCTGCTGGTTGAGAAGCTCCAGCGCGAGGGCAGGAAGGTAGCGATGGTCGGGGATGGAATCAACGACTCTCCTGCGTTAGCAAGGGCCGACGTTGGGATAGCTATGGGCACGGGCACCGACGTCGCAATCAATAGTGCACACATCACCTTGGTTAAGGGCGATTTGCGCGGAATCGCGAGGGCGCGAACTTTGTCCACTGAGACGGTGCGCAACATGCGGCAGAATCTAGCCTTCGCGTTTATCTACAACGCCCTTGGTATCCCGCTCGCGGCTGGCTTACTTTACCCGTTCACCGGGCAGCTTCTCTCGCCGATGATTGCCGCATTGGCAATGAGCTTGAGTTCGGTTTCCGTGATCACTAATGCTTTACGGTTGAGAGGGACATCCAACCGCGTCGACAACGATGGTGGCACCCATGGTTGAACGCAACCGTCCGCGAGCTAGTACAGACCATGTGCTTGCACAAAATGAGCGGGTAAGAAGAACGAAAACGAGACCAGAACTGAAGAGCGACCAGCAGTACAGGGACAGCTCCAGTGCAGCGACCTTGACCCAGATTTTCGGGACTTATTCCATCGCCCGGGGCCATCGGAAAGCTTTGCAGTGAACAATTCAACGATGAAAAGGTCAGCGCGATATGTGCCGCACTCATCTAACGTGCTAAGTCTGGGTGGCGTGATATTGGTAGGTCTAGGCTTGTATTTCATGTTCGTGCGCCCACCGCTGCTGCCAGAAGACCCTCGTTACATGGGGACCTCTCTCGAACAGATTCGCAATGGCTTCCCCGGGTTACTTCTGTGGCTACCACGTGTGTTTTTTGTACTCGGCGGCTATATGGCGTCGACCGGGCTTCTTACCTGCTATGTTGCTAAAACGAGTTTTCGCGATAGGACCGCTGGCGTTGCTTGGGTAATCGCCTTTACTGGACTGACGTCAATCGGCTTGATGGCTATGGTCAACTTCATCATTGGCTCGGATTTCAAGTGGCTTTTATTGCTGTTCACCTTGCCTTGGGTGCTGTCTCTATGGCTCTTCTGTCAGGAAAATTGAGGCGCCAAGATCAAAACCAGAATCGGCTGACACGACTTGGACTGCCCCGCATACGTTGGGCCGACGCCTTGGTGCAGAGTTATGCTGCAAAAGCTTACCAGTGCCTTCGTTTTCCGCGCTCGGGGAGTGCTTCTGGCCACAGGAGCGCCGTATCCCTTCACTGGACAGCTGCCTCTGCCGATGGCCGCCACACTCGTCATCGGTCTTCGCTCCGTCTCCGTAATTACGAATGCTTTCGGCGTATGAGGACGCGCGTGCCGCCGAGCACTCCAGTCGCGACGAGTTCGCACTAAGAGTAGGAACACATGCAAAATTCCGATATCGTTACCGACAACCAAGTAAGCAACTTTAACCCGAGCAAGTTGCCAGCAGAACAGCTCAACAATTCGTGCTTCTGCAGCAGCCTAGATAAGTCTGCGTTAAAGTCGGCGTTGTCCTGCGAACTGCACGACGACATGCTTTTCAAGCTGATAGAGGAACGATGCCCGTTTCTGTTCTCGGCACGGCCTGTATTCATTTCACGTACCCAGACAGACAGAATCGAGGAGGTAGTTCGTGCCCTTGAGTCCGTCATCGGGTTGCCTGCATACCGAGAGCTCGTACTGGCCAATGCGCCGGACATCGCCAGGAGAGGGACCAGCGGGGCGCGGGGCGTGTTTTTTGGATACGACTTCCACCCGGACGGCGCGAACCTCGGTCTCATTGAAATAAATACAAACGCCGGTGGCGCGATGATCAACGCCGCTATGGCGAGGGCACATCGAACCTGCTGCCTGGACGATATGCAGCTGGCACAAGCTGTCCTTTCCGGCGCCGTGTTCGAGGACGAAATAGTGCAGATGTTCCGGGCGGAATGGGCCAGCGCGAAGCGAGCTTCGCCTTTGCGAACCATTGCGATAGTCGACATTCAACCTCAGCAACAATACCTCTACCCTGAATTCCTGCTGTTTCAGCGGCTGTTCGCCAAGAACGACATCAATGCTGTCATTGCAGACCCGAGTAAACTTACGTTCAGGGCCGGCGCGCTGTGGTTCGGTGAGCTGAAGATTGACCTCGTCTACAACCGGCTTACTGACTTCATGCTCGAGGCGCCGGAGTCGCGCGCCTTGCGTGATGCGTACTGCGGCGATGTTGTTATGCTCACCCCTCACCCTCAAGCTCACGCCCTCTACGCGAACAAGCGAAATCTCACCATCCTGAGTGATGCCACGGCCTTGGAAAGGCTCGGAGTGCCTCAGGCGACCATCGACATATTGCTTGCTAATGTGCCCTTTACCGAGAGCGTAACAACCAGTAACGCTGAACGGTTGTGGAGCGAGCGCCGCACTCTGTTTTTCAAGCCTGTGGCCGGATATGGAGGTAGAGCCGCCTATCGCGGCGACAAGGTAACGAAGCGGGTTTGGCAGGAAATCTTGTTGGGCGAATACATCGCTCAGCGAGTGGTCGCCCCTGGCGTTCGAGTCGCCGGTACCGCAGACAGTCCTGAAACCTTGAAGTTCGACTTGCGCAGCTATGTGTACAACGGCCAAGTCCAATGGACCGCGGCACGTGTCTATCAGGGCCAAACTACGAACTTCAGGACTCCTGGCGGCGGATTCGCACCTGTCTACAGTCTGGGAGACGAAGAAGTGGCCGCGGAGTTGAAAGCAATCAGTAACGCAGCGAGCAGCAGGAGCTGCTGCGCTAGCGAGTGCAAATGACCAACGGTAGCCCCCACTGCTCTGCAATTGGAGCCCGAAACGGCTCTCTGCACGCAGAAATGAGGAAACATATCGGGATGTATTGCTACAAGGGCCCCAGCTGGGTCAGCTACCTTTAATAATTAGATTTTGAACTGTTGTATGCCACCTGCCTGTCTTCCACCTCCGATGCCCGTAGCATCTCAGAGTCGCGGAGAGCATCGCCCGGGACCCACGCCGTGACCAGCTACCGTCCAAGATCAAAGAGCGCGCCATGCGTACTGTTATAATCCAGGCAGACATATTTGATCGTTGAACCTTGCGCAAAACTATTTATTTCCTGATGCTGTTGTGCCTGCCCTTGTACGGCTTCGCCATGCAAGGTGGCGTGCCGCCTGCTGGGGGCACATCGACGCTCGCGCATCATGTTCAGCACGACGATGGCATGCAGCATCATCATCACGAGGACGATGGATCAATTCATTACGACGATTCCGACGAGTCGCGCGAGCACGCACAGGAACACTCTTGTCCCTCGCAGCCAGCCAGTTTCGGGCTGCCTCGCCTGACGCTTCCTCCTGAACAGTCCGTGTCGGAGCTGGGGCCTTATGTTGCCAGCGCCGTGCCGGAACCCTTCCTTGACGGACCGCACAAACCTCCTACGTCCACCCCCGGCCATGCTGCCGGGGGAATGATGCACGCATAGTCAAACGATAAAGCGCGACCCTGTTCGCGCCCGTGTGCTCGCTCCCGGTGATTTACGAATATCACCTGTTGGAGAAACACATGCGCACTTATCGCCTGTCCCTGTACCTTATTCCTGCCGCCTTGGCCCTGCCATGCGCGGTACTGGCAGCACCGGCTGCACCGGTCCCGCCGGGCCCAACCCTCCAACAAGCCGTCGAGAGCGCGTGGCAACGCGCACCTGCCGCACGTACGCTCGAGGCGCGCCAGGACGAAGTGTCCGCTGGGCGCGCGAATGCCCGCTCCTGGCTCGCCACGAGTCCCACCGTCGGCCTGTCCCAGCGCGCGGACCGCGGCGCGTCGGAACTTGACCAGCGCGAATCCGAGATCTCGGTCTCATCCTCGATCTGGCTCCCCGGCCAGAAGAGCGCCCGCGAAACGCTTGCTGCCCGCAGTACCGACGAAGTGACTGCCCATCTCGGCGCCACCCGCCTGGCCGTGGCCGGCGTGGTGCGCAACCGCATGTGGGACGCCGCGGCCGCCCAGGTCAGGCTGGAAGAGAAGCAGGACCACTTGCATCATCTGGAGGGACTCTCCGACGAGGTCGGGCGCCGCGTCAAGGCCGGCGACCTGGCACGCAGCGACGGCCTGCTGGCACAGCAGGAAGTGCTGGCGGCCCGGATCGCGGTAAGCAATGCCCGCACCGGGGCGGCGGAAGCGATGGCGCGCTACCGCGTGACGACCGGCCTTCCGGCCCTGCCGGCGCTGGAACCCGAACCGCTGCGCGATACCGCCGCGCCCATCGATCCACGGCTGGCGGCAGCGCAGGCCTCCGAGGAGCGCGCACGCGCCGCCCTGCGCCTGGCCGCAGCCAACCGCTCGGCGCCGCCGACGATTGCCCTGTCGGTGCGCCGCGAAGACGAACGCCTCCTGCGCGAGCCCGTCAACAGCATCGGCGTGGCACTCCAGATCCCGATCGGGACCGCCGCGCGCAATCGCACGGTGGAAGCGCAGGCCCGGACCGCGATCGCGACCGCTGCGGCGGAAGCGGCCGAGGTACAGGCGAATGCCGGGGCCGACATCGGGATTGCGAAGGAGCGGCTGGCGAATGCGCGTGCCGCCCTGGGCACCGCCCTTGAGCGCGCCACGGCATTGCACGAACACACCGCGCTGTTCGAAAAGGCGTTCCGTGCCGGCGAACGGGGGCTGGCGGAACTGCTGCGTTCTCGCGCCCTCACCCACGAGGCCGACGTCGCGGTGGCCCAGCAAAAAGTCGCAATCGGGCATGCGCACGCCCAACTCAATCAAGCCTTAGGAATCCTTCCATGAAACGCCTGAATTTCTTTTTCGCCGTCATGCTCGTCATGTCGACCGCCTTTGCCAGCCCCGGTCCCCACGGGCCGAACGGCGAACACCTCGACGGCCAGCCCAATGCTACCGGGGCCGCCACGTCCGTCCCCCGCATCGAAACCTTCACCGAAGCGTTCGAACTGCTCGGCCACCTCTCCGGCGGCGAACTCTCGATCATGATCGACCGCTACGAAACCAATGAGCCCGTGCTGGGGGGCGATCTGGAAGTGCAGTACAAGGACTTAAAAGCCAAGGCCAAGTTCCACGCCGACCTCGGCGACTATGCAGTCGCCGATCCGAAGCTCCTCGCTGCGATCTCGAAGCCTGGCACCCATGCCCTGCTGTTCACGCTCGTGGCCGGTGAAGAAAGCGATCTCCTGGAAGGCACGCTGACGGTCGCCGAAGCGGCCGACGATCACGGTCACAAGCATGGCGCCAGCCGGCTCTGGCTGATGGCCGGAGGCGCTGCCGCCGCACTCGCTGCCGCAGCAGTATTTGTCGCCCGCCGCCGCCATCAACGCAAGAAAGCTTGATATGAAGAAGCCACGACAGAACATCATCCAACGCATTCTTGCCGGCCTCGCCGCCGGCGTGTTTGCCACTTCCCCCCTCGCCTCTCCCGGCGCCCACGGCCCGAACGGCGAGCACCTGGACGGCCAGGCCACTGGCAGCGTCGGCGGCCTGGCGCGTCTGCCCGACGGCAGCGTCAACGTGCCTAAACTGGCACAGCGACGCATGGGCGTGCGCACGTTGATGGTCAAGGAAGACGAGCATGCACGAACCGTGGCGCTGAACGGCCGCGTGGCAATCGATCCGAATGCGGGCGGACGCGTGCAGGCCCCCTTCGCCGGGCAGATTGCGCCAGGGCCGAATGGCCTGCCTGTCACTGGCCAGCGCGTGGTCAAGGGCCAGGTGCTGGCCAGCCTGCGCCCGACGGGTGCGGCGATCGAGCGCGGCAACCAGGCAGCCCAGCTGGCCGAATTGCGCGCAAACCGGGCCTTGCTGGCCAAACGGGTGCAGCGTTTGAAGTCGCTCGAAGGGGTCGTGCCGGCCAAGGAAGTCGAAGCCGCCCAGGCTGAACTGGCCAGCACCATCGGCCAGGAGCGCGCGGTCAGCAAGTCGATCAGCGGTAGCGAAGCGATCGTCGCGCCCGCCAGCGGCATCATTGCCAGCGCGTCGGTGCTGAACGGCCAGATCGTCGAGTCACGCGACGTCCTGTTCGAGATTGTTGATCCGCAGCGCATGGTGATCGAAGCCCTGTCCACGGACGCGGGTGTCGCGCGCAAGATTAGCGCGGCAACCCTCGTCGACGTGCCGAATGCCGAGCTCACCCTGCTCGGCGGCGGACGCACCCTCCGTGATGGCGCGGTGCCGATCAACTTTCGCGCGCAAGGCCCTGCCCTCGACCTGGCAATCGGCCAACCGGTGACGGTCCTGGCGAAGCTCGACACCAGGGTCAAGGGCATTGCCCTGCCGGCTGCGGCGCTGGCCCGCAATCCGGCCAACGAAACGGTGGTCTGGATCAAATCCGGTGCCCAGCGCTTCATCGCCCTGCCGGTGGAGGCAACCGCACTTGACGCGCGCTCCGTCATCGTCACCAAGGGGCTTACACCCGACAACAGGGTGGTGGTCATCGGGACCTCCCTGATCAACCAGATCAGGTGACCATTCATGTTTAATTCCATAGTTCGCTTCAGCCTCCAGAACCGCCTGTTCGTCCTAGCTGCAGCACTGATGCTGATGGTCTACGGCGCCATGACGGCATGGCGCACGCCGGTGGACGTCTTTCCCGACCTGAACAAGCCGGTCGTCACCGTGTTGACCGAAGCCGGCGGCATGGCGCCGGAAGAAGTCGAGCAGCTGGTCTCGTTCCCGATCGAGACCTCGCTCAACGGCATGCCCGGCGTCACGCGGGTGCGCTCGGTTTCGGGCATCGGCCTGTCCATTGTGTATGCAGAGTTCGACTGGGGGACCGATATCTACCGCAACCGGCAGCTTGTGTCGGAGCGGATCACGCTGGTCAAGGAACAACTCCCGGGCGACATAGCACCGGTGATGGGACCAGTGTCGTCGATCATGGGCGAGATCATGCTGATCGCGTTGCCGATCGACGTCGCCAAAACCGACCCGATGAAGGCGCGCGAGTATGCCGATTTTGTGCTGCGCCCGCGCCTCTTGTCGATTCCGGGCGTGTCGCAGGTAATCCCGATCGGCGGCGAAGTGCGCCAGTTGCGGGTCGAGCCGGATACGGCGCGTATGGCCCAGTTCGCCGTTTCGCTCGAACAGGTCACGAACGCCCTGCGCGGTTTCGCGGCCAATACCAGCGGCGGCTTCGTCGACCTGAACAATCGCGAATACCTGATCCGTAACCTGGGCCGCACGAATCGCCTGGAAGACATCCAGGGATTGGCGGTGGCCTATCGAAACGGCGCCCCGGTCCTGCTCGAACAGGTAGCGAGCGTGCGCTACGCGCCGGCCTTCAAGCGGGGCGACGCCGGCCTGGACGGCAAGCCGGCGGTGATCGTCAGCGTGCAGAAGCAGCCCGCCGGCGACACGGTGCGCCTGACGCGCGACATCGAGACCGCGCTGACTGAACTGAAGCAGGGGCTCCCGGCAGGCATTTCGCCACCCGTGGTCCTGTTCAGGCAGGCTAACTTCATCGACAACTCGATCGGCAATGTGGTCGAGGCCCTGCGCGATGGCGCGATCCTGGTCGCCATCGTGCTGTTCGCCTTCCTGCTCAGCGTGCGCACGACGCTCATTTCGCTGATCGCGATCCCGCTCTCGCTGGCGGTAACGGCGCTGGCCTTCCACCTGCTCGGCCAGTCGATCAACGTGATGACGCTGGGCGGCCTGGCGATCGCGATCGGCGAACTGGTCGACGATGCCGTGGTGGACGTCGAGAACATCGTGCGCAGGCTGAAGCAGCGGAAAGAAGATGGCCAGTCGGTGCTGGAAACCATCTGGCACGCCTCGGTCGAGGTGCGCTCGGGCATCGTGTATGCCACCGTGATCGTGGTGCTGGTGTTCGTGCCGCTGTTCGCCCTGCCCGGCATCGAGGGTCGGCTGTTCGCGCCGCTGGGAATTGCCTACATTGCCTCGATCATGGCCTCGATGCTCGTGTCCATGACCGTGACCCCGGCCCTGGCCTATTACCTGCTGCCGAAGGTGAAGCGCTTGCACCGCGGCGACAGCCCGATTGTGCGCCGCATGAAAGCCTGGGACACGGTTGCCCTGAACTGGTCGTTCTCGCGCGTGCGCCTGCTGCTGGCAAGCGCCCTGATCGTCGTGGTGGCGGCCGCGGCCTCCGTCCCCTTCTTCCCCCGCGCCTTCCTGCCTGCCTTTAACGAGGGCTCGCTGGTGATGGGGATGATCTTCACGCCGGGCACTTCGCTGGCAGAGGCGAATCGCATGGGTTCCCTAGCCGAGACCCTGATCGCCCAGGTGCCGGAAGTGACCCGCGTCGGGCGCCGCACCGGGCGCGCGGAACTGGATGAACATGCCGAGGGCGTGCACTCGTCCGAGATCGACGTCGACCTGAAACCCTCCGAACGCAGCCGCGAGGAGATCATGGCCAGCATCCGCAGCCAGCTTTCAAGCATCCCGGCCGCGATCGCGATCGGCCAGCCAATCTCGCACCGGCTCGACCACCTGCTCTCGGGCGTGCGCGCGCAGATCGCCCTGAAGATCTATGGCGACGACCTCGACACCCTGCGCGGGCTGGCCGACGGCCTGCAGGGGCGCCTGCGCTCCGTGCCGGGGCTGGTCGACCTGTCGGTCGAGCGCCAGGTGCTGATCCCGCAGATCAAGCTGCGGATCGACTACCGCAAAGCCGCGCAGCATGGCCTGGCCGCGGGCGACGTCCTACAGGCGCTGCAGGCGCTGGCCGAGGGCACGCGCGTGACGCAAGTCATCGACGGCCCGCGCCGTTTCGACCTTGTCGTCCGCCTAGCCGACGTCGACCGCTCGCCGCAGGACCTGGCGCGTGTGATGCTCACCAGCCCGTCCGGCCAGATCCCGTTATCGAGCGTCGCCACGGTCGAAGAAGGCGACGGCCCGAACCAGATCGGTCGCGAGAACGGCCGGCGCCGCATCGTCGTGTACGCGAACACCGATGGCTCGAACATGTCCCGGATTATCGAGGACGTGCGCAAGGCGGTTGCGGCGAGCGCGCTGCCGGGCGGTTACTTCGTCAGCGTCGAGGGCCAGTTCCAGGCCCAGGAACAGTCGCAGCGGCTGATCGTCGGCCTGTCGCTGGCCTCGCTGCTGCTGATCTTCCTGGTACTGTACTCGCGCTACCGGTCGGGGGTGCTGGCGCTCGTCATCATGGGCAATATCCCGTTCGCGCTGGTAGGCAGTGTGATTGCGATGTGGATCGCCGGGGTATCGCTGTCGGTCGCATCGATGGTCGGTTTCATTACCCTGGCCGGCATCGCGACCCGCAATGGCATCCTCAAGGTGAGCCATTACATCAACCTCTGCAAGTTCGAGGGCGAGACTTTTGGCTGGCCGATGATCGTGCGCGGCTCGATCGAGCGCCTGACCCCGGTTTTGATGACGGCGCTGGTTGCCGCCTTTGCGCTAACGCCACTGCTCCTCGCTGCGGATGCGCCGGGCAAGGAAATCCTGCATCCGGTTGCGGTCGTTATCTTCGGTGGGTTGATCAGTTCCACCCTGCTCGACTCGCTGCTCACGCCGCTCATTTTCTGGAAGGTCGGGCGCCGGCCGCTCGAGCGGCTTCTGGCCGACAAGGGCGGCGACGCGTATTGATTCATATGGGCTGACGTGGCGGCGCCCAACTGCAAGCCGCCACGATTCTCTGGAGTGCGAAATGAAAAAGATCTTTGCAATCGCGGCCCTCACGGCCACTGTCGCCTTCTCGGGCAATGTGTTTGCGCACGGTGCCAAGGCCAAGCACGGCGGCATCGTGCAAAGCGCAGGCGACCTAACGTTCGAACTGGTGGCCAAAGACGGCGTCACCACGATTTATGTCGACGACCACGGCAAGGCCCTGCCGACCGCAGGCGCAACCGGCACCCTGACCGTGCTCAAGGGCACGCAAAAGACAGCGCTGCCGCTTGAGGCAGGCGCAGAC
>JANNNC010000063.1:0-8085 GCA_031398335.1 Massilia sp. | reverse complement strand
GTCTCCTTGATCCCCTTGTAGGATGTGATACCGGCACAAATCAAGGGCGCCGCATCGCGCGCAGCCAGCTGGGCAGGAATGTGGGCGACATAGTTTGGATCGGCCACGATGTAGTCGGCGAAGCCGCCATTCCTGCTGAAGCCGCCGAATTGTGCCTCGGGACAAACCGGCTCGCGCCCGGCAAGGCAGTATTCGCAATGTCCACAAGCGGAATACAGCCAGGGCACGCCGACGCGCTCGCCTTCCCTCACCGCAGTGACACCAGCGCCCAGCGCCGTCACGATGCCGATGCCCTCGTGCCCCGGAATGAAGGGTAGCGCGGGCTTGACCGGCCAGTCACCGCTGGCCGCGTGGAGGTCGGTATGGCAAACGCCGCATGCTTCGGTTTTGACCAGAACCTGCCCCGGCCCGGGCGTCGGTATGGCGACTTCCCTGAGGGTCAGCGGATCTCCGAATTGCTCTACAAAGGCTGCCTGCATTGTTTGTGTCATGAGTCGCTCCTGATTTGCTTGCTCGGCCGCATCGCCTGGAAGCGAAGGCGGTATGTCAACTGTGACTCCATGTGCCGCTTGCCCATAGTAAAGCCGAATCGTGGCATCAGTGTAGGCAGGTTAGCAGACTGCCTCTGCGTGGTAGCGCGCACAAGTCCCCGATGTGTAGTCGTGCGAGCGCGTTCCGCTGCTGAACAGGACGAATGTAGATAGGCGCACCAAAAAAAAGCTCGCCGAAGCGAGCCATTCCATAAACCGGAGATCAATTGCACTTAGGAAATCTCACTCCCACTCGATCGTCGCCGGCGGCTTCCCCGAAATATCATAAACAACGCGATTAATCCCGCGCACTTCATTGATGATCCGGTTCGACACTTTACCCAGCAACGAGTGCGGCAGATGCGCCCATTGCGCCGTCATGAAGTCCAGCGTCTGCACCGCGCGCAGCGCCACCACGTATTCGTAGGTGCGGCCGTCGCCCATCACGCCCACCGATTTCACCGGCAGGAACACGGCAAACGCCTGGCTGGTCGCCTCGTACCAGTTCACCGGCGCCTTGCCCGCATCGATGCCGGCCACTGGCGGCAGTTCGAACGGCGTATTGCGCAGTTCTTCGATGAAGATGGCGTCGGCTTCGCGCAGCAGGTCGGCGAATTCCTTTTTGACTTCGCCGAGGATGCGCACGCCCAGGCCAGGGCCCGGGAACGGGTGGCGGTAGACCATGTCGTGCGGCAGGCCGAGGGCGACGCCGAGTTTGCGCACTTCGTCCTTGAACAGTTCGCGCAGCGGTTCGAGCAGTTTCAAATTCAAGGTTTCCGGCAGGCCGCCCACGTTGTGGTGGCTCTTGATGGTCTGGCCCTTTTTACCTTTGCCGGCCGACTCGATCACGTCCGGGTAGATCGTGCCCTGCGCCAGCCACTTCGCATTGGTCAGCTTGCCGGCTTCGACCTGGAAGACTTCGACGAATTCGCGGCCGATGATCTTGCGCTTGTGTTCCGGGTCGTTCACGCCGGCCAGGTGGCCGAGGAACTGGTCTTCGGCGTCGATGCGCAGCACCTTCACGCCGAGGTTCTTCGAGAACATGTCCATCACCATCTTGCCCTCGTCCTTGCGCAGCAGGCCGTGGTCGACGAAGACGCAGGTCAGCTGGTCGCCGATGGCGCGGTGAATCAGGGCTGCGGCCACGCTCGAATCGACGCCGCCCGACAGGCCAAGGATGACCTCATCCGTGCCGACCTGGGCGCGGATCTTCTCGACGGCCTCAAAGATATAGTCGGGCATGTTCCAGTCGGATTGGCAGCCGCAGATGTCATGCACGAAGCGGCCGATGATGGCTTCGCCTTGCGTCGTGTGCGTCACTTCCGGGTGGAATTGCAGCGCATAGAAGCGGCGCTCTTCGTCGGCCATGGCGGCCACCGGGCAGGAATCGGTACTGCCCATCAGCTTGAAGCCTTCCGGCATCTCCAGCACCTTGTCGCCGTGGCTCATCCAGACCTTGAGCATGCCGTGGCCTTCGCCGGTCACGAAGTCGTTGATGCCGTTCAGGAGTTTGGTGTGGCCGCGGGCGCGCACTTCGGCGTAGCCGAATTCGCGCAGCTTGCCGTTTTCCACTTTACCGCCGAGCTGGGCGGCCATGGTTTGCATGCCGTAGCAGATGCCCAGCACCGGGACGCCGAGTTCGAACACGGCTTGCGGGGCGCGTGGGGAGTCGCCTTCCAGGGTGGAATTGTGGCTGCCGGAGAGGATCACGCCGGCGGCGCCATAGGCGCGCACGAAGTCGTCGCTGACATCGTAGGGGAAGACTTCGGAGAAGACGCCGGCGTCGCGGACGCGGCGGGCGATGAGTTGGGTGACTTGGGAGCCGAAGTCGAGGATGAGAATTTTGGAGTGCATTGGGGCAGTCAGAAAGTATGAAATGAGTCAGGCGCGCACATGGAAAAAAGCGGCCGTCGCCGGCCGCTTTTTGCTTACTCCGAACGATAGTTCGGCGCTTCCTTGGTGATTTGCACGTCGTGGACGTGCGATTCGCGCATGCCGGCCGAGGTGATCTCGACGAATTCCGCTTTTTCGCGCAGTTCGTCGATCGTCGCGCAGCCGCAATAGCCCATCGACTGGCGCACGCCGCCAACCAGTTGATAGATGATCGCGAGCACGCTGCCCTTGTAGGCGACGCGGCCTTCGATCCCTTCCGGCACGAACTTGTCGGCCTTGGCCGAGGCGTCCTGGAAGTAGCGGTCGGCCGAGCCTTCGGCCATCGCGCCCAGCGAGCCCATGCCGCGGTAGGACTTGTAGCTGCGGCCCTGGAACAGGATGACTTCGCCCGGCGCTTCTTCGGTACCGGCGAACATCGAGCCCATCATGACCGTCGAGGCGCCTGCCGCGAGCGCCTTGGAGACGTCGCCCGAGTAACGGATGCCGCCGTCGGCGATGCAGGGCACGCCGGTGCCGGCCAGGGCTTCGGCCACGTTCGAAATGGCCGTGATCTGCGGCACGCCGACGCCGGCGACGATGCGGGTGGTGCAGATCGAGCCCGGGCCGATGCCGACCTTGACCGCGTCCGCGCCAGCCTCGACCAGCGCCAGCGCGGCGGCCGCCGTGGCGATGTTGCCCCCGATGACGTCCACGTGCGGATAGCGGGTCTTGATCGACTTCACCGTGTCGAGGATGCCTTGCGAATGGCCGTGCGCGGTGTCGACCACCAGCACATCGACGCCGGCGGCGACGAGCAGCTCGACGCGTTCGCGGTCTTTCTCGCCCACGCCCACTGCCGCGCCGACGAGCAGTTTTCCCTGCGCATCTTTCGATGCGAACGGGTGCTCGTGCGACTTCATGATGTCTTTCACGGTGATCAGGCCGCGCAGCTCGAACTCGTCGTTGACGACCAGCACGCGCTCGAGGCGGTGCTTGTTCATCAGGCGCTTGGCTTCTTCGGTGTTCGCTTCCTCGTTGACATAGACGAGTTTTTCGCGCGGGGTCATCTTGGTGCGGGTCTCGGCGTCGAGGTCTTCCTCGAAACGCAAGTCGCGGTTGGTGATGATGCCGACCACCTGCTTGCCTTCGACGACCGGGAAGCCGCTGAAACCATGCTGGTGCTGGAGGGCGATGACGTCGCGGATCTTCATGCTCGGTGGCACGATGATCGGGTCGCGCAGCACGCCGGCTTCGAAACGTTTCACACGCGCCACTTCACGCGCCTGGTCTGCCGGACGCAGGTTCTTGTGGATGATGCCGATGCCGCCCTCCTGCGCCATCGCAATGGCCAGGCGCGCTTCGGTCACGGTATCCATCGCGGCCGACAGCAGCGGGATGTTGAGCGTGATGTTGCGCGTCAGCTTGGTGCGAAGGGAGGTGTCGGCCGGAAGAACATTGGAGTAGGCCGGGACGAGCAGCACATCATCGAACGTGAGTGCTTTTTGAAGTAGACGCATAGCATTTTCCTATAGGCGCAAAAGCGAATTATACAGAAAGCCGCGAATGTCGTCGCACCTTGGGTAAAAAACGCCCTGAGCGCATCGGTTGATTGACAGTCCCCGTGAATCATGGAGAATCGCTCATAGTTATCACAGGAAATATTCTGACCATGTCTTCGCCGCTGCAACCCAACCTGAAACGCCTCGCCGCCCTGCTCCTGTTCTGCTGCGCAGGCTTCGCGCAAGCCCAGTTCGTCTGGATCGGCCCGAATGGCACGCGCCAGTATTCCGACCAGCCGCCGCCACCCGGCACGCCGCAATCGAAAATCCTGAAAGCACCCGGCCGCCCTGCTCCCCCGCAGGAGATGCCAGGTGCAAGCGCGCCCACTGAAAGTACAAAACCGAAGGCGCCAACCCTGGCCGAGCGCGAAGCCGATTATCGCAAGCGTGGCCAGGCACGCGAGCAAGCCGAGCGCAAGGCGCAATCCGAGGCCGAGCGCGCGGCTGCGCATGCCGCGCATTGCGAAGGCGTGCGCAAGAACAAGCAGTTATACGACTCGGGCATCCGCATCGCCGACGTCGGCCCGGACGGCCGCAAGCGTTACCTGAGCGATGCCGAACGCGCCGCCCTGAGCGAACGCTATACGAAACAGCTGAGCGATTGCCGCTAAAGAGCGCCAGACAAAACCGCCATGGCCGCGTTGCAAGGCCGCGCCCTAGCTTCATACTGTCTTCGGCCTTGCGCCTTGCCCTGACGGCCTAGTCTGGCGCTTTGCGTTAAGGACCTATCCCAGTAGGGAATGACTCGTTGCTGACGCGCCTGCTTGCCATGCATCGCAGACGCGCATGTCGTCATCAACTTCCTCCTCCCTACCGGGATAGGTTCAAAGCAGGAGCGCGCTGGACGCGCGCCGGCAGCGGTGCGATGACCACCCGGTTGCGGCCGCCGGCCTTGGCTGCATCCAGCGCCGCATCGGCGCGCGCCATCAGGCCGGCCAGGGTTTCGCCAAGCGTCAGCGTGGCGACGCCGATACTGACCGTACAGGCGACCGGAAGGGTCGATCGGGCTGGCGCCAGCGAGCGCTCGAGCGCAGTGCGCAGGGACGCCGCCACGTCCATCGCCGTCTGGCCCGCGGCATCGGGCAGCAGCACGCAGAATGTGTCGCCGCCCAGGCGGGCGCAGACATCGACGTCGCGGATGGCCCCCTGCGTGTGCGTGACGATATCGCGCAGCACGCGGTCGCCCGTGGCGTGGCCATGGGTGTCGTTGATGCGTTTGAGGTGGTCGGCGTCGAACACCAGCAGCGACAGTGCCTTGCACCGGCGCTCGGCCCGGGCATGGGTTTGCTCGGCAAAGGCGAGGAAGGCGCGCCGCGACCGGGCACCGGTCAGGCTGTCGTACTCGGCCGCGTACGCGGCCTCGCGCAGCACCTGGGCGTTAGCCATCATGACCGCGCCCAGCGTCAGCGCCGGCAAGGCCAGCGTGCCGCACGCCAGGAAGACCAGGTTCCAGGTGGCGAAGTCGATCGGTGTTGAAGGCGCCACGCCTTGCACCCCATGGAAAGCGCCGCGCACAGCATGCACCGCGCCCAGCGCCAGGGCGGCCACGCGGGTGAAACCGAAGGGGTAGCGCAGGTGCGGATCGTCCGTCGACGGGATCGTGGCGACAATCGCGAAACACACTACCGCATGATAGATCGACGCACTCAGGGTGAGCAGCCCCACCGAAGAGTACAGGTAGTGGAAGAAGACGAGCCCGCCCATGGCCAGCGCCCCTCCGAGCACCAGCGGCAGCCTGGCAACAGGCAGCGACAGATGGCGCCGGAAACCGGTATGAATCAGGCCCATCGTCACCATCAGCAGGCCGTTGGCGACCTCGATCGACAGGATGTCGGGTACGACGCCACGGGCCGCGATCAGCAACAGGGCGACGACTGCGATGCCGATCGCCTGCGTCCATTCGCGCACGCCCGCCGCCTTGCTGTCGATAAGCGAGGTCAGCACAAAAAGCACGACCACCGACATGGCAGTCGTGATCAGCAAAAGAATCAGCACAAGGGACATCGGAACCTGCTAACGGTGCTTCATGGCGCCGGTTTCGACGCCACCACCTCTTTTTTGGCAGCGCGCTTGCGGCGCGAATCCTTCGGATCGGCCACCAAGGGGCGGTAAATTTCGATGCGGTCGCGCTCACGCAAGGCCGTGTCGAGTGTTTTCTTCCTGGCGAAGATGCCGACCGGCTGGGTTACCAGGTTAATGTCCGGGAAGGCGGCGAGCACACCGCTGGCCTCGATCGCCTGGCCGATGGTCGTGCCCGGCGCTACTTCCAGCGGACGCAGGAATTCCCGGCCAGGGATGGCATAGCTGACGACAACCTGCACCTTCTCAGCCATAGATCGTCTCGGCGCGCTTGCAGAAGGAATCGACCATGCTGTTGGCGATCATGCCGAAGACGGGGCCGACCAGTTGCTCGAGGATGAAGCTGGAGAACTCGTAATGCATGTCGAAATCGATCTTGCAGGCGTCGGCGCGCAGGGCCTTGAAATTCCAGGTGCCCTCCAGCATCTTGAACGGACCGTCGACCAGGTGCATCTTCATCTGTGCCGGGCGCAGGTTGTGGTTCGAGGTGGTGAAGCTTTGCTTGACGCCGTGGAAGTTGATGGCGAGGTTCGCCACCAGCTTGTCGTCGCTGCGTTCGATGACTTTCACGCCGCTGCACCACGGAAGGAACTTCGGATAATCTTCCACTTTGGCCACCAGATCGAACATCTGTTCTGCGCTATACCCCAAGAAAACTGATTTGTGCACTACTGCCATTGGTCAACCGTTTGCTATGATGTTGGACAAGTTGCAATTTGCGCCCTTCCCGGGCGCGACAGCTGTAGTTTAACCGACCCGGGGATTTTCGCTATTTCATGAGCATCGCTGACAATAAAAAAGCATTTTTCGATTACTTCATCGAAGACCGTTACGAAGCCGGTATCGTGCTCGAAGGCTGGGAAGTCAAGGCCATCCGCGACGGACGCGTCAACATCAAGGAAGCCTACGTCGTCGTGCGTGGCGACGAGCTGTTCCTGTTCGGCTGCCACGTCAGTGCGCTGTCGACGGCCTCCGCCTTCAGCCATCCCGAGGCGCTGCGCACGCGCAAATTACTGTTGCACCGCGCCGAGATCGACAAGCTGCGCGGCAAGGTCGAGCGTTCGGGCTATACGCTCGTGCCGCTCAACCTGCATTTCAAGGGTGGCCGCGTGAAGTGCGAAGTCGGCCTGGCCAAGGGCAAGAAGCAGCACGACAAGCGCGCGACCGAGAAGGACCGGGATGCCAAGCGCGAGGTGCAGGCGGCGATGAAGACCAACAAGCGTTGATGGTGATAAGCGCGCCCGTGCCATTGGGTGGGCGTGTTGTTCGACCGATCGGACGTTCTACCGCGTGGGCACGCGTGCCCACGTGGATTTACCGGTATATCAATCGCGCCAGCGTTCTCACGCCAGCTTGCTCGCCCGCCACGCCCCAAAACTCAGCACCAGCCCCACTCCCACACCGCACGCCAGCTTGAAGGCGCTGTCGAACAACACCGGCGCCACCAGCCCCGACACCAGTGCAAACGCCATCATCTGGATAAACCCCAGCATCGACGAGGCCAGCCCGCGGTTGTCCGGAAACAGCGACAGCGCACTCATCTGAATCGCCGGCATCGCCACCGCCAGGCCGAAGGTATAGATCGCCAGCGGCAGCACCGCCCACGGAATCGCTGCCGGATAAAGCGCGTTGTAGCCGATATTGAGCAGCGCCGCCACCAGCATGGTGACGAAGCCGATCCACTTCATGCGGCCGGGGGCCATGGTCGCCGCGCGCTTGCCGCCCCAGCTCGACCCGAGCACCATGCCGCCGATCAGCGGGATGAACATCCAGGCGAACGCCGTCTCGGGCAGGCCGAGGATCACCATGACGAAGTTCGCGGCCGAGCCGATGTACAGCGACAGACCCGAAAACGCGAGGCCCAGCGCGAGCGAGAGCAGCACGAACTGCGGATGGCGCAGCACCTTGATGTAGTTGCGGCCGATGGTCCCGGGATGGAACACCTGGCGCTTTTCACGCGGCAGGCTCTCGGGCAGGAACTTCAGGCAGACCAGGATCAGCAGCGCGCCGAACACCGCAAGAAACACGAACGACGAGCGCCAGCC
>JANNNC010000206.1:0-11762 GCA_031398335.1 Massilia sp. | reverse complement strand
GAAGGGCTCGCCGTGGGCGGCGTTGAACGAGTGCAGGTCGAGCAGCACGTCGTGTTGCGCCAGGAGCGGACACAGCCAGTTGGCGACCTGGTCCTCGAAGTCCTGGGGATCGTCTTTCGGGAACAGGTTGCGGTTCAGGTTGCGGTCGCCATTGCGCTGGTTCTTGAACCAGGCGAGGGGATTGACGATCGGCACGAAGGTGACGCTGCCGGCCACAATCTTGCGCTCGCCGCTGTCGAGTTCGGCCATGACGCGGCGAATCGCCTCGGTGCCGCAAATCTCGTTGCCATGGGTCGCGCCCATGATGATCACGCTCGGACCGGCATCGAGACCGGTATAGTTTACAAACTTGAACTGCAGATTCGGTGCGGAGGCCATGCCTGATGATCCAAAGAAATATCGGTGCCGTCATTTTATCGGGAATCCCTGGCCCGTGCGGTATCGTCATGGCATGGTCCGCCACTCCCTTTTTTTCACGATCCAATGAGCGATTCCCGCAGCCTGCGCCTGCACGGCCTCGACACCCTGCGCGCGCTCGCCGTCACGCTGGTCGTCCTCCACCATTACACGTTGTTCGTCTCGAACGACGACCACACCTTCGGCTGGGTCGGGCGCATCGGCTGGGCCGGCGTCGACCTGTTCTTCGCGCTCTCGGGCTACCTGATCGGCAACCAGATCCTGACAGCGATGAAAACCGAGGCCGGCCTGTCCCTGAAAGCCTTTTACGCACGCCGCCTGCTGCGCACGCTGCCGAATTACTTCGTCATGCTGGCGATCTATTTTCTGTGGCCCGCATGGGGCGAGCACGCGCCGCTTGCGCCGCTATGGCGCTACCTGAGCTTTACCCAGAACCTGGGACTGGCGCCCGGCACCGCGTTTTCGCACAGCTGGTCGCTCGCGATCGAGGAACAGTTTTATCTGCTGCTGCCGGCGCTGGCGCTGATTGGCGCCGCGCTGCGGCTGCGCATGCCGGTGGCCTGGGTCTTCATTGCCTGCGTGGTCATCGGCGGCATGCTGCTGCGCGCCGAACTCTGGTCCGCACGCGTGCATGCCCAGCAGTATGGGATTTACTTCTATTACAAGCTCATATATTACGCGAGCTTATGCCGGCTCGACGAGCTCGTCGCCGGCGTCGGGCTGGCGCTGCTCAAGAACCAGCATCCCGGCATCTGGACGCGCCTGACCCTGCACGGCAACCGCGCGCTGGCGACGGGCCTGGTGGTGACCGCCGCGACCTTCTGGCTGTTCCTCGACAATCACTATGGCTTCGCCGCCACCGTCTTCGGTTATCCCCTGCTGGCGCTCGGCTTCGGCCTGTTGATCCTGGCCGCGCTGTCGCAACGCTCGCTGCTGCGCGCAGTGCGTGTTCCGGGTGCCGGCCGCCTGGCCGTGTGGTCGTACGCGATCTACCTGACCCACCGCGGCATGAGCGCCGTCGCCGTTGGCCCCTTGCAGGCGCTGGGCTACGGTCCGCACACGGCGGTCGCGATGGCGTCACTGCTGGCGCTGTCGGTGCTGTCGGGCTGGGTGTTGTACCGGCTGGTCGAGACGCCCTTCATGGCGCTGCGCGCGCGCTACGTGCCGAGCAACCTGGCACAGCCACGCTTCAGTCCTGCGCCTCGATGACGTCGAAGGCAGCCGGCATCGCGCCGAGAAAAGCCAGCACCGCATGCACGCGTTCGCGCGCGTCCCGGCCGGCGCTCGCTTCGATCGCCGCGCGCAAGCCCGGCCGCGCTTCCATCGTGTAGGGGCTGCCGTAGGCGTCGATCAGGAGCAGCACCAGGTCGGACGGGGCGCCGCAGGAACGGCGCAGGCGCGCATCTATCACGCCGAGCAGGGTGCGCTGCATGGCCGGCGTCGGGTTGGCGATGTGGGCGAAGATCGCTGGCGTGTTGTCGATCGAGGCGCACAGCGAGCGCTCGATGGCCTCGGGCTTGAGGTCGGAAGCGATATCGAAATATGCCCGGTCCCAGTGGGTGCGCGCATGGAGGTGGTTGCGCGGAAAGCGGTCGACCGTCTCGAAGCCGAGCGCATGGCTGGCGCGCGACAGCAGGTCGAGCAGGACGGGCATCAGTGGCATGGGAAGAGGCGGCAGGAACACATGCCGGCAGTGTAACGCAAGCGCGCCGGGCGATCCAATGATCGCCCAGGCGCGGGGAAAACGATGAGACCTATGCGGCGAAACGTCCGGCCCTGAAATCCTCGACAGCCTGCTGTAGCTCGGCCTGCGTATTCATCACGAACGGACCGTACTGCGCGATCGGTTCCTTCAAGGGCCGGCCCGCGATCAAGAGCAATCGCGTCGGCGTCGCGGCCTTGATGACGACGCCATCGGCGCCTTCGGCATTATCGAAAATCGCCATGCGCGTCGCGGGCACTCCCTTGCCGGCGACGACCGCCTCGCCGCGAAACACGTAGGTGAACGCGTTGTGGCCGGCGGGCAGGGCCTGTTCAATGCTGGCGCCCGCGGGCAGTTCGATGTCGAGATACAGCGGCTCGGTCCCTTCGCGCTGCACGGCGCCGTCGACGCCGTGCGTGCTGCCGGCGATCACCTGCACGGTCACGCCGGAGTCCAGCGTGAAGCGCGGCACCTCGGCATTCGGGATGTCGCGGTACCACGGGTCGCGCAGCTTGTCCCTGGCCGGCAAATTCAGCCACAGCTGGAAGCCTTCCATCAGGCCTTCGTTCTGCTCCGGCATCTCAGAATGGATCACGCCGCGTCCGGCCGTCATCCACTGCACGCCGCCATCCGTGATCAAGCCCTCGTTGCCGCCGCTGTCGCGGTGGCGCATGCGCCCGGCCAGCATGTAGGTGACGGTCTCGAAACCGCGGTGCGGGTGCTCCGGAAAGCCGGCGATATAGTCGCCCGCCTTGTCGCTGCCGAACGCGTCGAGCATCAGGAAGGGGTCGAGGCGGCGCTGCAAGGTCTGGGTCAGGACGCGGTTGATCTTCACGCCCGCGCCATCCATCACGAACTGGCCGCTGACGACGCGCTCCACGCCGCGCGGCCGGGTAACGGTTTTTTCGATCACTGCATTCATCATTATCTCCCTTGTAGAACGCCGCCTGAAAAATTACGCCAGTGCGGCTTCGATGGTGGCGTCTGCTTTGGCACGGCCCTTGCCCGATGCTTCCGGACCCATCGCCTGCGCCGGGGAATGGATGAAGGTGTGCTCCGTCATGCCCAGGAAGTTCAGCAACATGCGCACGAACGGCACCTGCGGGTCGGCGTCGGCCGGGTAGATGCCGCCGCGCGCGGTGGCCACGAATACTTTTTTACCCTTCAACAGGCCTTCCGGACCGGTCTCGGTGTAGCGGAAGGTCACGCCGGCACGGGCGATCGCATCGAACCAGCTTTTCAGCTGCACCGGGATGCCGAAGTTGTACATCGGCGCGCCGATCACGACCACGTCGGCCGCTTGCACCTGGGCGATCAGGGCGTCGTCCAGGCCCACGCGGGCGGCCTGCTCGGGGGTACGCGATTCGACCGGGGTGAACAGGGCGCCGAGCGCGGCTTCGTCCAGCTGCGGATGCGGCGCGCGGGCCAGGTCACGGCTGGTGACGATGGCGTTCGGGTTGGCGGCGACCAGCCTGGCGACGATGCTGTTGGTGACGCGGCTCGACTCGGATTCGGCGCCACGCAGGCTGGAAGTGATTTGCAGGATGTTCATGGTCGGTTCCTTTGAGATGGGATTCGGTGATTCGATGGTGCTACTCTATCAGTTCCAAAATCAAGCCGGAAGACGATAAAATGGATAACATTATTCGCCTGGTGGAACAATCCCATGGAAGTCGAACCGAACGACCTGCTGCTCTTCGCCCGCATTGTCGAGGCCGGCAGCTTCAGCGCGGCGGCCACGCGCGTCAACCTGCCGAAGTCCACCGTCTCGCGCCGCATCGCGCTGCTTGAAGCGAAGCTCGGCGAACGCCTGCTTGCCCGGACCACGCGCCGACTGATGGTCACCGAGTTCGGCGCCAGCCTGCTCGAGCACGCGCGCAAGGTAGTGGAAGAATCGGAAGCGGCCGCCGCCCTGGCCCAGCACCGCCAGGCCGCGCCCAGCGGGCGCCTGCGCATCTCGCTGCCGGCCGATTTCGCCAACCTCGGCATGAGCGCGATGATCGGACGGTTTCTCGAACGCTATCCGGCGGTGAGCATCGAGCTCGACCTGTCGCCGCGCCGGGTCGACCTGGTGGCCGAGAATTTCGACATCGCGATCCGCATGGGCGACCTGCCCGACGACGCCTCGCTGGCCGCGCGCCGCGTGACGCTGCAGCGCTTCGGCTTGTATGCGTCCCCCTGCTACACGGCCGTGCGCGGCCTGCCCGGGCATCCGGACGATCTGCTCGGCCACGATTTACTCTGCCTGCTCAGCCGTGGCGGCGGCCCGCTGTCCTGGACTCTCACGCGCGGCAAGCTGCGCTGGCAGCGCGAACTGCCGGCCCGCCTCACCGCGAACTCGCCCGACCTGCTGGCGCGCATCGCCTGCAGCGGCGCCGGGATCGCAGCGAGTTCGGAGCTGTTCGCCGCGCCCCTGGTGCGCAAGGGTGAACTGGTGCGGGTGCTGCCGGAATGGGAGCTGCCGGCCGCTACCGGATGGGCCGTGTTTCCCGGACGGCGCCTGATGCCGGCCAAGACGCGGGCTTTTCTGGACCTGATGGAAGAGATGTTTTGCAGCGAGGTTGGAAACACATGAGGGATGTCGCCGATGCCTACAACAAGATCGCCGGCTGGTTCGACGAGAACCGCACGCGCACGCTGATCGAACAGTCCTATCTGGACGAACTGGCGCGGGCTTTGGCACCGGGTGCTTCGATTCTCGACCTGGGCTGCGGCACCGGCGAACCGATCATGCGCTATCTGCTCGAGCGGCAGTACGAGATGACAGGCGTCGACGCCAGCGCAGCCATGATCGAGATCGCCGGCACGCGCTTTCCAGGCAGCCGCTTGATCGTCGGCGATATGCGCAGCGTGCACCTCGATCAAACCTTCGACGCGGTCATCGCCTGGCACAGCCTGTTCCATCTGCCGCATGACGATCAACGGGCGATGTTCGCGGCCTTCGCGCGCCACCTGCATCCTGGCGGCACGGTGATGTTCACCTCGGGCAGCGAATATGGCGAGACATGGAGCGAAAATGGTGGAGAACAGCTGTACCACGCCTCGCTCGACGCGGACGAATACCGCCGCCTGCTGGCGGCGCATGGATTCGATGTCGTCCACCATGTGATGGACGATGCTGCCTGCGGCGGAGCGACCGTCTGGATCGCCCGGCTCCGGTGAGGAGAAAAGGTTCGGTCAGGCCGGACCCCGGCTCTTGCATCAAACCGGCCGATTGCCCATCATCTCGCCGAGCCGCACCTTGCGCTCCGGCGCCCAGTCCGCATTGAACGCGATCGTGTTCGCCTTGAACAGCATCACCACCGTCGAGCCAAGCAGGAAGCGCCCCATCTCTTCGCCCTTCTTCAACAGCACAGGGGAAGACTCGTAGGTCCACTCCGAGATGCGCCCGTGGCGCTCCGGGTTGACGACACCGTGCCAGGGCGTGGCCATGCTGCCGACGATGGTGGCGCCGACCAGCACCATGACGAAGGTGCCGAATTCTTCCGACTCGAACACGCAGGTGACGCGTTCGTTGCGGGCGAACAGGCCGGGCACGCCGCGCGCGGTGGTCGGGTTCACCGAGAACAGGGCGCCCGGCACGTAGATCATGCGCGTCAGGCGGCCGTCGCACGGCATGTGCAGGCGGTGGTAATCCTTCGGGCTCAGGTAGAGGTTCGCAAAAGCGCCATGCTGGAACTGGGCGCCCAGGGTGGCGTCGCCGCCGACCAGCTGGGTGGTGGTGAACTTATGGCCCTTGGCTTGCAGGATATGGTGGTCGTCGATCGCGCCGAACTGGCTGATCGCGCCGTCCACCGGGCAGACGAAGTCGGCCTGGGCCAGCGGACGCACGCCGTCCTTCAGCGCACGCGTGAAGAATTCGTTGAAGCTCGGGTAGCTCGTGATGTCGGAGTTGGCCGCCTCGTCCATGTTGACGCCGTACTTGCCGACGAACCAGCGGATCAGGCGGTGCGTCACCTTGCCCCCGCGGTGGCCGGCGACGCGTCCGGCAAACGTGGTCAGCGCCTGCTTCGGCAGGACATATTGCGGCAATACTTTGAAACGATCGGACACGATGGCAGCCCTTTATTACTTGTGATGATGGCGAATTATAAATAAGGGGCGTTGCCCTGCATATCTTTGTTTTGCTTGATCAAGCCCAAGGCCAGTGTAGCGCATTGCCCACAGCAGGGACGCCAGCACGGCCCCGGAAGGGCCGGCATGGCTGCCTTCACCACATGCATATCGAAAATATATTCTCTAAAGCATCTAAGTATGGGCGATCCAAAGGACAATACGTGCTTATAAACTTGGTTTTCTGATATGTATATGCTCTCACCGATTCACATGACCCTGCTGGCCGCCGCACTGGCAGCCGCCTTCCCCGCAGTTGCCCAGGAGACGCCGCCCGCCGCCCCGGCAAAAGCCGACGCCCCCGAGCAAAAAATGCAGAAGGTCGAAGTGCGCGGCAGTGCCGACAGCTACGACCCGCGCCGCGACGACACCGCGACCAAGATCGTCGTCGGCCAGGAAGAGATCGCGAAATACGGCGACACCAACGTGGCCGACGTGCTCAAGCGTGTGCCCGGCATCACGGTTAACAGCCCGAACGGCCGCAACGCGGAGATCCGCATGCGCGGCCTGGGCGCCGGCTATACCCAGATCCTGATCAACGGCGAACGCGCGCCCAACGGCTTCACGCTCGACTCGCTCTCGCCCGACGTCATCGAGCGCATCGAAGTGCTGCGCGCGGCCAGCGCCGAATTTTCGACGCAGTCGGTGGCCGGCACGGTGAACATCGTGCTGAAAAAGACGGCCAGGAGCGGCCAGCGCGAATTCAAGATCGGCGCGCGCACCGGCAGCGGGGTCGAAGGCCCGACGGCCAATATCCAGCTGTCGGACAAACTGGGCAAGATGTCGTACTCGATCGCCGGCAGCGCCATGTTCGAACAGTTCAAGCGCGAGATCAGCAGCGATGAACAGGGCTACGACCTCGCAGGCAGGCCAACCCTGGCGCGCAGCACGGACGGCGACGAAGAGGCCCGCTTCAGCCACTTCAGCTTCGCCCCGCGCCTGAACTGGATGCTGGAGAACGGCGACACCCTGACCTCGCAGTGCTTCGTGAACTCGGTGCGCTTCCGCAACCACAACCATGAAACGACCACGACCAGCCTGGGCCAGGCGCCGCTGTTCCCGGTGCTCGATTCGTGGGTCAGGTCCGACAACGACGTTGTGCGCACCGAGATCAACTGGGTCCACAAGATGGCCGACGGCGCCAGGCTCGACGTCAAGGCCAGCCTGATCGGCGGCCAGAACACGACCGACAACCGGCGTACCACGCCGGTCGCGGCGCCACGCCCGATCGATAACCTGGTGCACCTGGAAGCCGAAGAACTGGGTACGACCACGGTCGGCAAGTTCAGCAAGACCATCCTCAAGGACCACGCGCTGGGCATGGGCTGGGACGCCGGCTACTCGATCCGCGAAGACAGCCGCGAGGAGACCGAGGCCGGGCGCCTGCTGTTCCCGGCGCTGCCCGATGGCGAGACTTCCGAGGCGCGCATCAGCCGCCTGGCGCTGTACGCCCAGGACGAATGGAACCTGACGCCGCGCTGGTCGGTCTACCTGGGCGCGCGCTGGGAAGGCATCCGCACCCGCACCACTGGCAATACCTTCCCGGTCGGCCGCTCGGGTTCGAGCGTCTGGAGCCCGGTCATGCAGACCCTGTTCAAGATTCCGGACACGAAGGGCGACCAGATCCGCTTCGCCGTCACCCGCACCTACAAGGCGCCGAGCTTCCAGCAACTGATCCCACGGCGCCAGACTTCGATCGACAACCGCTCGACCGATCCCGATTTCGCCGGCAATCCGGACCTGAAGCCCGAACTGGCGCTCGGCCTCGACGCCTCCTACGAGCACTACTGGGCCGAGGGTGCGCTGTTCTCGATCAGCGGCTCGGTGCGCCGCATCGACGACTACACGCGCTATCTGGTCAACTTCGACGGCGTGCGCTGGGTGGCGATGCCGATGAACGCCGGCAGCGCGCTCACGCGCGGGCTGGAACTGGAAACCAAGTTCCCGCTGAAGGCGATCATGAAGAATGCGCCGGCGATCGACCTGCGCGCCAGCGTATCGGCCAACTGGTCGCGCGTGGACGGCGTGCCGGGGCCGGACAACCGCCTCGACGGCCAGACGCCCCTGTCGGGCAACCTCGGCGTCGACTTCAAGCGCGGCGACCTGGCCACCGGCGCGAGCTTCGCCTACAGGCAGGGCGGCACGGTGCGCGTCTCGGAGCGCCAGACCTCGTTCATCGTCGCACGGCGCGACCTGGAAGCCTACGCGCTCTACAAGTTCACGCCCAGGCAGCAGCTGCGCCTGGCGCTGTCGAACCTGCTGGGCCAGGACTTCATCAACCGCAGCAGTTTCATTGAAGCGGGACGCGGCCTGGTCCTGCGCGACGCCCGCTTCAAGGCCGGGCCGAGCCTGCGCGCCACGCTCGAGCTGAAGTTTTAAGTTAGTCCTCCATCAGGCCAGCCGCATCGCCCACAAGGCGATGCCGTAGGAGCCCGCCGTCATGAGGCCGCCGCCCAACCGGGGTGGCGGGGTGCTTGCGCGCGAAGGGACTCGGTTCGCCCCTGCGGTAGGTCTCGACCAGCAGGAAGTAGTACAGGATCTGCGCCAGTGCCGAAGCGCCTTGACCAGCGCATTCCAGAGCGCGTGCTGTAAAAAATGTGGGGTGTATACGAAACCAGCCTGGCAAGCCAGGCTGGTTTAATTCCTTACCCCGAGTAAGGAATTACTTCATGCGGCGGCGCACGGCGCCGAAGCCGAGCAGGGCGATGCCGAACAGGGCGACCGAACCTGGCTCAGGAATGTCGGCGAACTTGAACTGGCCGTTGTTGCTGACGAAGAAATGGCTGCCGGCGACGTTCGCGTAGGTGCCCACTTTCGGCTTCTTGCCGCAGCCGGGGCCGGTATAGAGCGCGAACTCGCAGGCGATTTCCTTGACCATCTCGGTGGTCGGATGGCCGACGGTGTTCGCGTTCGTGAAGGCGAAGGCGGTGTTCTTCACGGTCGACATGTCCACACCGTTGTCGGCGAAGAAGTAGCCGGCCTTCAGCCCGCCAGCCGCTGCTTGTGCGCGGATGCTGACCTGGCCGTTGCCGGTCGGATTGCCGCTGGCATCGACCAGGCCGCCCCCGCCTGCCAGCACGGTGAACTCGCCAATCAGGTTGCCCCGGTTGGCGCCGTACATGCCGGCCCTCGTGGAGTACTCGTTGTTCGTCGGGTTCTGGTACATCTTGATGCTGCCGCCGGTGAAGGTGAACGCACCGCTGAAAGTGCCGGTACCCCAGGCGCTCAGCGTCGCCGAGATGTTGCCGCCAGCGTAGTTCAACGGGAACAGTCCGCCTTTGCCGTCTGCCTGCACGATGTTGAAGGCGCCGTGTTCGGTGAAGTTGAACGAGTTGCCGCCGGTCGCCTTGATCTGGATGAAGGCATTGCCATTCACATCCAGGTATTCGTTGACATGCTTGCCGGCGGCCTGGCCGCCACCGATCGGGTTGAAGGTCCAGTCGTTCATGACGGATTCAGCATGTACCGAGCCGGCGGCGAGTGCAACGGCTGCAGCGCAGGCAAGTTTTTTCAGGAAGGTCATTTTGTTCTCTTTCAGTCGATGGTTGAACCTATGTACCGATGAGCAATAACCATGCCAGCAGGAAAGTTGTGTGTAAAATCAACAAGTTGCATTGACGTATATCAAATTTCATTCGGGCACTGTAAAGTTTTTCGACGGAAACTAGATTGTTTTTATGGAAATATCCGGCCTGCCGCGCCGGAAGCTGCGCACTGCCACCAGCACCGCCAGCGCCTGCATCGCCCCCGACAGGTAGAAGCTGCTGCCGATACGCCAATCGTTCGGCGGCAGGTGGCTTGCCACACCCAGAATAGCCGCGCCCGCCAGCGGCACGACGACCACCCCGATGCTGCCGATCGCTTGCAGCGAACCCATCAGCTCGCCCTGCTCGCCGGCCGGCGTGTCGCGCGAAATCAGGCCCTGCAGGGCCGGCCCGCCGGCAAAGGCCAGCAGGTTGCAGCACAGGACGACGTACAGCATCCAGCCCTGGGTCGCCAGGCCATACAGCACGAAGGCGATCGTGCCCGAGGCCAGGCCGAGCACCGCCAGGCGCGCTTCGCCGAAGCGCCGGATCAGCGGCGCCAGCAGCCAGGCCTGGACCAGGACGGTGGCTACCCCCATGCAGCACAGCGCGATGCCGTTGTCGCGCGGCGTCCAGCCGAAACGAAAGCTGGTGTACAGCACCCAGGTGGCCTGGATCATCATCTGGGCGAAGGTGGCCAGCGCATACACCAGCACCAGCGGGCGGATGTCGCCCCGCGCGGCCAGCTTGCGCAGCGCGCGCAAGGGGTTGATGCGGGCGCGGTCGAAGGGTGCGCGCGCGCTCGGGGGCAGCGATTCGGGCACGTACAGCCAGCCGTACACCAGGTTGGCCGCCGCCAGCGCGCCGGCCACCCAGAACGGCAGCGCCAGCGAGGTTTCGCCCAGCAGGCCGCCGAGCACCGGGCCGCAGATGAAGCCGATGCCGAACGCGGCGCCGATCTTGCCGAAGCTTTTGGCGCGGTCCTGCGGCGCCGAGACGTCCGACGCATAGGCCGAGGCGACCGACATGCTGGCCGCCGACACGCCGCCGACGACACGCCCGACGAACAGCCAGGCCAGGCTCGGCGCCCAGGCCGTGATCAGGAAATTGAGGCACATGCCGGCCATCGAATAGAGCAGCACCGGGCGCCGTCCGACGCGGTCGCTGATCGCACCCAGCATCGGCATGAAGAGAAACTGCAGCAGGCCGAACACGGCCGCCAGCACGCCGTACCACATGGCCTGCTCGTCGCGCCCGGAGACGAACTGGCCGACCAGCGCCGGCATCACGGGCACGATCAGGCCGATGCCGAGCACGTCGATGAAGACGCTCACCAGCACGAAATTGAGCTTGCCGGCGCTGGCGGTCGGCGCCGCCCGGGCCTGCGTGATGGGAGCGTTCATGCGTGCACCGCCGGCGCGGCCGGGCGTGGGCGCGAGGGCGCGAGTTCAGGGGAGAAGGGGTGCATCGGACTCCAGGCATGAGAGCAGGCTGGCCCGCTGCGACAGCGCGTCGGCGTCCAGGTTCTTGTGGCGCGGCACCCAGCGCAGGCTGGCGCCCGGCAGCCGCGCCAGCAGGGCGTGCACGCGGGCGCGGTAGGCCCGCAGCGCCGGGGCGCTGTTCGCCTCGGGGGCGGCGACGTCGTCGATCACGACCCGGCTGTCGCCGTATACGGCCAGGTCGAACGCCTTGTGCTTCGTTGCCGCTTCCAGCACGGCGATCAGGGCCAGGTATTCGGCCTGGCTGCTGTTGCCGTAGCCGGCCGCTTCGGACAGTTCGACGATTTCGCCGCCCGGGCCGAGCAGCCGCGCGCCGATGCCGCAGCGTCCCGGGTTCGGCCTGGCCGAGCCGTCGAACCAGGCGCGCCAGGCGGCAGGGGCGCCGTCGTGGCGCGTGCGCCGCAGGGCCAAGGCGGCCGCGCGCGCCGAACGCCGCGCCACCAGCTGCGCCGCCTCGCGCTCGCGCAGCGCGCCGCGTTCGGCCAGCAGCGCCGCCAGGCCGGCCGC
>JANNNC010000204.1:0-21686 GCA_031398335.1 Massilia sp. | reverse complement strand
GGGCCACGCCGGGCCTGCGCCGCTACGCCGGGCGTCTGGTGCCTACCAACCCCCGCCTTGCGGCGGCCAACCGCTGGGCGGTGGCGGAGCTGTTCGCCCGCTTCCCGCAGGTGGCGGGCCTGTATGTGCGCGTCGGCGAGGCCGGGGGCGCCCACGACCAGGGCGAGCTGTACACGGGGCACGGGATGAAGCCCTTCGTTACGCCCCGGGCGCTGGAAACGGACGAGATCGCGGGAATCGTGGAGCAGTATGCGGAGGGTGCGCGGCGGGCGTACGTGGCGGGGTTCGACGGGGTGGAACTGCACGGGGCCAACGGCTACCTGATCGACCAGTTCCTGCGCGACGGCGCCAACAAGCGCACCGACGAATACGGCGGTTCGATCGAGAACCGCGTCCGCTTCGCACTGGAAGTCGTCGACGCCGTGGTGGCCGAGATCGGCGCCGGCCGCGTCGGCATCCGCCTCTCGCCGGTGACGCCGGCGAACGACCTGGCCGACAGCAATCCGCAAGCCGTGTTCGGTTACCTGATCGAAGAGTTGAACAAGCGCGGCATCGCCTTCATCCACTTCGTCGAAGGCGCCACCGGCGGACCGCGCGACGTACCGGGTTTCGATTTCGCCTGGGCCCGCCAGGCCTTCAAGGGCACGTATATCGCGAATAACGGCTACGACCGCCAGATGGCGATCGATGCGGTGGAATCCGGCCGCGCCGATGCGGTGGCCTTTGGACGCGCTTACATCGCCAACCCGGACCTGGTGCAGCGCATGAAATTGAATGCGCCCTTGAATACGCCCAACCCGCAGACCTTCTATGCGCCGGGCGAGGCGGGGTATATCGACTATCCGACGCTGGAGCAGGCGGCGTAAGCCTTCCTTTTGAGGACAAGAACGCCAACCTTCGGCTTGGCGTTTTTTTATGCGCACCCGCACACAATTGCATTTCGGACAATTGCCAACGCGGCAGTACAATCGACCGCACCGTCCACGAAAATCCGCCATGCAACTTTCTGCCATCGCCGCCGCCTCCCTGCTTGCCCTGGCAGCCTCGCCATCCGCCCACGCCCAACCGGCCGGCAAAGTCCTGCAAGTGAAAATCGGCACGGCGTCACCGCTGTCGGGCACCGGCGCCCACCAGGGCAAGGACATCGAAAACGGCGCCCGCATGGCGATCGACGAACTCAATGCGAAAGGTATCGCGCTGGGCGGGCGCAAGCTGCAATGGGTCTTGCAGCCCGAAGACGACGCCGCCGATCCGAAGACCGGCGCGGCGGTGGCGCAAAAGCTGGTCGATGCCAAGGTGGCGGCCGTGGTCGGCCACCTCAATTCGGGCACGACGGTGCCGGCCTCGAAAATCTACAGCAACGCCGGCATCCCGCAGATCTCGCCGGCCGCCACCACGCCGCTCTACACCAACCAGGGGTTCAAGACGGCGTTCCGGGTCGTCGCCAACGACAACCTGGTCGGGCGCATCATGGCGACCTACTCGATCGGTACATTGAAGGCAAAGAAGATCGCCGTCATCGACGACCGCACCGCCTTCGGCCAGGGCCTGGCCGACGAATTCGTCAAGGCCGTCAAGAAGGCGGGAGCGGGCGCCACGGTGGTCAGCCGCCAGTTCACCAACGACAAGGCGACCGACTTCAATGCCATCCTGACCCAGATCCGCGCGCGCGATCCGGACCTTATTTTTTATGGCGGCATGGACGCGGTGGCCGGCCCGATGCTGAAACAAATGAAGGCGCTCGGGCTGCGCGCGAAACTGGTCTCGGGCGACGGCGTCTGCTCGGAAAAGATGCCGCTGCTGGCCGGCGATGCACTGGTCGACGACAAGGTGTTTTGCGTGGTGGCCGGTGGCGTCGGTCCTGCGCAGGAAGCCGGCCTGAACGCATTCAACGGACGCTACCAGCAACGCTACAAGATGCCGGTGCAAACCTATGCGCCGTATGCTTACGATGCGGTGATGGTGTTCGCCAAGGCGATGCAGGCGGCAAATTCAAGCGACCCGCGCACATTCCTGCCGGCGCTGGCCGCCGTCAGGCACGAGGGCGTAACCGGCAGCATCGCCTTCGATCCGAAGGGAGATTTGAAGAATGCCGCGCTGACGCTGTACACCTACCGAAAAGGACAGAAGACCAAGCTGCAAGTACTGCGCTGACGCGGGCAGTCTGCAAACATTGACGCCCCTTCCGAACAGGACCGAGAACGGCATCGACATTGCCGCTCCCGTAGGCGGCATAGGCTTGCTGGACCAGTTCGATTTTTTGCTGCTCGCTCATCATCGTCTCCCGCGCAATGGATGGACTTTCAGCATGTGCGAGAACGGCCCTTCTGCAAGCCCAATGGGCACCATCGTCAAGCGATTGCCGCGCTCTCCGAGCCGATTGCCAGTCCGGCCAGCACCTGCGCCAGCGGCTGCGGCCGCGCGAACAGGTAGCCCTGCATGGCCGGGCAGCCGTTGGCGGCCAGGAAGTCGGCTTGCGCGCGCGTTTCGACGCCTTCGGCCACGACATGCAGGCGCAGGTGCGCTGCCATCGCCAGGATCGAGCAGACGATGGCGTCGCCATCGGCGCCGTCCGGCGTATCGCGGATAAAACTCTTGTCGATTTTCAGTTCGTACAACGGCATGCGTTTCAGGTAGCCCAGGTTCGAATAGCCGGTGCCGAAATCGTCGATCGAAAAGCGGATGCCGATCGCGGCCAGCGCGTGCATGCGGGCAATCGTCGCATCGCGGTCCTTGATCAACAGGCCCTCGGTCAGTTCCAGGATCAACTGGCTGGCTGGCACGCCGGTCTGGGCCAGCACCGTCCGTACCTGCGTGACGAAGTCGGCCTGGCCGAATTGCAGGGGACTGACATTCACCGACAGCGCCAGCGGGTGGCCCGCGTCGTTCAGGCGGCGCCAGGCCAGGCAGGTCTGGTGCAGGGCCCATTGCCCCAGCGGCACGATCAGGCCGTTCGCTTCGGCGATCGGGATGAAGACGTCGGGCGGCACGAAGCGGCCATCGGCGCGTTGCCAGCGCATCAGCATTTCCGCGCCAAGCGGCGTGCCGCCGGCATCGCATTGCAGTTGCAGGTGCATCGCCAGTTCGCCGCGCTCGATGGCGCCGGCCAGGCTGCGCTCCAGGGTCAGGCGCTGCTCGACCTCGGCGCGCATGGTCGCTTCGAACAGGGCTACGCCGTTGCGCCCGCGCGCCTTGGCGTCGTACATGGCGGTGTCCGCCTCGCGCAGCAGGTCATGCGCGCTTTGTCCCGGACGCGGCAGCAAGGTTACGCCAAGGCTGGCCGAGGCGTTGTAGCGGTTCCCGTCCACCTCGACCGACTCGAGCAGCGCGTGGCGCAGCCGATGGGCGCTGGCGAGGGCGGCCCTGGTTGCGCTCTCATGGTCATGGCCAATGCGCGGCAGCAGCACGACGAATTCGTCGCCGCCAATGCGGGCCACCGTGTCGCCGGGGCGCATCAGGCTGCTCAGGCGCACGGCGACGCTGCGCAGCAGCGCATCGCCGGTCGCGTGCCCGCGGGCATCGTTCACGTATTTGAAATGGTCAAGGTCGATGAAGACGAGGGCTCCCCAGTCCTGTCCGGCCTGGGCCTCGGCCAGCACGGCGTCGAGCCGCTCCATCAGGAAGCGCCGGTTCGGCAGGTCGGTCAGGACGTCGTAATACGCAAGCCGGTGAATCGCGGTGGCCGCTTTCTTGCGTTCGCTGATGTCGCGCGCGACGACCACCCAGTGGGTGTGGACGCCGGTCTCGTCGAGGAAGGGGACGATTTCGATGTCGATCCAGCAGCGCATGCCGCTGCTGGTATAGGCAACGATCTCGGCGCTTGCCGCCGCGCCGCGGTGCATGGCGTCGGCGAACGATGCCGTTACTGCCCGGTCGGTCTCGGCGCCGCCGAACATCAGCAGGCTGCGTCCGAGCACGGCGTCGCGGGCGTAGCCGGTATGCCGCACGAAGGCATCGTTGGCGAAAATGATCGGCCAGCGCAGATCGGACCCACCCGTCGTGCCCGTGATCAGCACCATGTCGTTAAGCTGGGCAACGGCGGCGGCGCTGAGACGCAGCTCGGCATTCAGGCTGTGCAGGGCGTCCTTGCCGTCTTCCAGCGAGCGCGCGACGCCATGCAAGTCGCCCAGCGAAGCGGCCAGCTTCTGGAGCAGGGTGCTGCAGGAGACCGTGATCAGGGCGCTCACGAACAGGAAATTGAGCGCAATGATCAGCGATGGCGCGACGGACTGGTCCGGCACCGCGCCGGGCGCCGCCTTGACGTAGCCGCCTACGGAAAGGCCGAGGATCAGCAAGCCGCTGATGGCGAGCGCGCCCAGCGCCGGGCGCCGGCCCAGCAGGACCGCCGCGAAGACGGGCGGCGCAACCAGGTAGATCTGGGCCACCTGGCCGACATTGACCATCATCCCCGCCGAGACGAGAAACGTGGCCGTAATAAAATTAAGTACGCGCGCCTGATAGGACCAGCCGCGCAGGCGCCAGATCGCCACCAGCCAGCCGATGGCGACGATGTCGACGACGATGAGCGACCACAAGCCTTCTTCGATGGCGAGCGCGATGCTGGGCACGGCCGTGCCGATGCCGAGCACGAGCACGATGGACAGCAGTCGGGAAAAGATGTGGGTGCGCCAATGCGCAATATCGGTAAGGGGTGCCACGCAATGCCTTTGGACCACAGCAGCGGCGCGTTGCAAATTAGCACAATATATTGCTGCAACGCACAACTATAGCGGAATCCAACACCGCGGTCGTGCAGTAGTCTTGCTGATGTTGCGTATCGGCATCTTGAATGCCTGGCTCGCCACTGATGCGTAAGGTCGGATGGGCAATTGTGCCCACGCGGATTGAAACAAATGGCGACCCGACCAAGGTTTCACCATTGACGGTGGAAACCCGCATTCCAGGTGTCGCCGAGTACGTAGCACGTGGCCACAAGTGCCAGATGAACCCGTCAGTAGGGTGGTCACTTCAGCCGTGCCAACCCTAAGAAAATCGCGCGTTTATGGCTTCACTGACCCCCTGCATTACGCGCCGGTCGGTGCTGTAAAGCTACGCCGGCAACGCTCGGAGCAGTACTTGAGCTGCTCCCAGTCGCGCTCCCACTTCTTGCGCCAGGTGAAGGGAAGCCCGCAGTGGGCGCAGGTCTTCACGGGCAGCTCGGATTTCTTGCGCATTTTCATGTGGACGATTGTAGCGCCATCGTCCTTGCCGCCGCCGCTGGAACCAAAGCACACGCCGCGGGTCTCACTTGGAGTCGCTTCGATGCGGATCGTTGACGCTCGCACCGGATGCAGGGGACGCAGGAATGGTTGCGTTAAGCAGGGTCGACGCTGTAAGAAGGGAATTCGAGAGCATGAGCCCCGGTGGGCGTGACGATACCATTCCGGTAGAACTGGAGAACACCTGCGCAGAGGAGCCCATCCATCTGCTGGGCACGGTGCAGTGTTACGGTTTCGTGATGGTCGTCGACATCGCGAGCCGCTGCATCGTGCAAGTCTCCGCCGGCATCGTGCAGCATTGGCCGGGATTGCAGGATGCCACGCTGCTGCTGTCCCAGCCGCTGTCCGACTGGGCCGCCACTGTCGAGGACGCGGAGGCGCTCGACATCGCCTCCCTGCCCGCATCGCACCTGGTGGTCTTGCCCTGGCGCCCCCGCTTCGAACACACCGCCCCCGAGGCGCAGCCTGGTGCGCTGCTGTGGGAATGCCTGGGCCACCGCGTGGACACGGTCGCCGTGCTCGAATGGCTGCCCCTGAACGCCAGCGCGGACGAATTGCGCCGGCAAAACCACATCTTTTCCAATTTCTCCGAAATCATCGCCCGCCTGCGCCGCGCCGAAGGGCTCGACGCCTTCTTTCGCGAATGCGCCAAGGTCATCCAGGAAGTGAGCGATTTCGACCGCGTGATGATCTACCGTTTCCTGGACGATGGCAGCGGCGAAGTCGTGGCCGAGCACACCTCGCGCAATTACCAGCAAAAATTTCTCGGGCTGCGCTTTCCCGCGTCCGACATTCCCAGCCAGGCGCGCGAACTCTACTTGACCAACAAGATGCGCGTGCTGGCCGACGTCGAAGCCTCGATGGACAACCTGGTTCCGCCGCCGCGGCTGCCGAATGGCGAACCGCTCGACCAAAGCCATTGCATGTTGCGCGGCCTGTCCCCGGTGCACCTGTCCTACCTGCGCAATATGGGCGTGCGGGCGACGATGACCCTGTCCATCGTCTGCGACGGCAAGTTGTGGGGGCTGATCGCCTGCCATCACCACCGTCCGCGCACCCCGCCCGAACAGATCAGAGAAGGCATGCGCCAGCTGTCCGAACTGCTGGCCGAAATCGCCAATATGCGCATCGAGGCTTTATCGCACCTGGAAGGGGTGCGCCATCGCCTGACGCTCGACCGCTTGCTGAACCAGTTCCATCAAGCCCTGGTCCAGGATGGCGCCATTGCTAACGTCCTGGAATGTTGGCTGCCCCGGATATTGCCGGCATTTAATGCCAACACCATGGGTGTCCAGATCGGCACGCTCGCCTGTGTCGGCGGCGCGGGAAGGCGCCAAGGGTCCACCCATCAGATACTCGACGAGGTCGGATCGCGGCTCGATATCCAGAGCGAGGGCCCGAGCGTCCACATGTGGGACGACCTGCTGACGTCGCGTAAACGCTCCCTCGTATTCCTGCCGGAGGCGGCGGGCCTGCTGCTGGCGCAGCGGCATGACGAGGACATCATCTTCTGCTTCATGGCGCGCCAGGAAGTGGTGCAGCAGGTGCGCTGGGGAGGCGAGCCGGTCAAGGACATCGTCGCGCTGCCGAATGGCCGGGTGCGCCTCGAGCCACGCCGGTCGTTCGAGGTATGGAAGCAGTCGGTGCGGGGCCATTCGGATCCGTGGCAGCAGACCGATGCCGACGCCCTGCAAAACCTGCTGCGCATCCTGAGCGAGGTGAACAAGCTGCAAGTGAACCGGAAAATGCAGGAAACCCTGCACTGGCGCGCCCACCACGACCATCTCACCGGCCTGTACAACCGGCGCGCCATGGAAGACGAAGTAGCGCGGCGCCTCGATGATGGCCACTACAACACCGCGCTGATGCTGCTCGACCTCGACCACTTCAAGAAGATCAACGACACCTATGGCCATGAAACGGGCGACCAGGTGCTGCAGCAACTGAGCCTGCGCCTGAAAGCCGTGATGCGCGAATTCGACTTGCTGGCCCGCCTGGGCGGGGACGAATTCATGCTGCTGCTGCAGTTGCCGCATCCGAATTCCGCCACCGCCCTGACCTTCGCCGAGCGCCTGCACCAGGCCGTCGCGTCTCCCTTCGACATCAAGGGACAGCAGTTCCGGCTGGGAATTTCCGTCGGCATCGCGATCCCGCCCGGCCACGGCCGCACGGTGAGCGAATTGCTGCGCCACGCCGACCTGGCGCTGTACCAGGCCAAATCGCTGGGACGCGGGCGCAGCGTGGTATTCGAGCTGGTGATGGCCTCGAACCAGCGCGACGACTACCTGCTCGAACGCGACCTCGACGAAGCGGTGGAGCGCAACCAGCTGTCGCTGGTGTTTCAACCCAAGGTCGATCTCGTCAAGCGTAAAGTGATCGGGCTGGAAGCCCTGGTCCGCTGGAACCACCCGACCCGCGGCCAGAACAGCCCCGCCGCCTTCATTCCGATCGCCGAAAACAGCGACCAGATCATCCGCATCGACCGCTGGGTCATGCGCAGCGCCATCGCGGAGCAGGCACGCTGGCGCAGCAGCGGACTGAACCGCCTGCCGATCGCGATCAACCTGTCGATCGCCGATATCCTTTCTCCCAACCTGGTGGCCTACCTGACCGACTTATTGGCGGAGTACCATGTGCCGGCCACGGCACTGGAAATCGAGGTGACCGAATCGTGTTTCATGCGCGAACTCAGCGAGACCCAGAACGTGCTGCGGGCGCTGAACGACACCGGCATTTCGACCGCCCTCGACGATTTCGGCACCGGCTTTTCCTCGCTGAGCTACCTGCGCCAATTGCCGCTGCAGTGCCTCAAAATCGACCAGTCCTTTATCCGCAGCATGTTGCAGGACCCGAACGCGGAAAAGCTGACTCAGGCCATCGTCGCCATGGGGATCGCCCTGAAAATGACCATCGTGGCCGAAGGCGTCGAAACCAGGGAACAGATGAATTGGCTGCTCGCCCATGGCTGCCACATCGGCCAGGGATATTTCTTCAGCCCGCCGGTGCCGCCGGAAGACGTGCAACAAGTGATCGAACGCCTTGAAATACGGCTGAACGCCTGAAGCTCTGCAGTTCTCCTGCCTCCAAATTTTTGTTTTTGCCAATAAAGATCGTGCTAACCTGAGCGCCGGGGCAATACTATTTATACCATTCCGAAGGATCGCCATGCCTGTTTCCGCTTCCCGCACGATGACGAAATACAGCCTGGCGATCGCCGCCGCGCTGATGTTCAACAGCGCCGCGCTTGCGGCCGGGCCGGTCAACAAGGATTTGTTGGAGCGCGCCACCCAGGCCAGGCCTGAGCTGATCAAGATGCTCGAGAGCATGGTCAACATCGATTCCGGCACCGGCAGCGAAAAAGGCCTGGACCAGATCGGCGCCATGGTCGCCGACGAAGCGAAAAAGCTCGGCATGCAGGTCGAGTTTTCATCGGCGGCCCCGGCGGTCGGCAAAAATCTCGTTGCCACATTGAAAGGGAAGGGCAAGGCGAAGATCCTGCTGATGGCCCACATGGATACGGTCTTTGCCGACGGCACCGCCGCGGCGCGGCCGTTCCGTATCCAGGGCGACCGTGCCTATGGCCCTGGCGTGGTCGACGACAAGGGCGGCATCGTGGCGGCGCTGTTCGCCATCAAGTTGCTGCAGCAGATGAAATTTACCGACTTCAAGCAAATCACCTTGCTCGTCAACACAAACGAGGAAACCTTCTCGAAGGGGACCTTCCCCCTGATCGAGTCGCTCGCGAAACAGCACGATGTCACGCTGAGCATGGAATCGGGGCGTGCCGCCGATGGCCTGGTCATTTGGCGCAAGGGAACGGCCGACCTGGCGATCGACGTCAAGGGCAAGTCCTCGCACGCGGGCGTTGCGCCCGAGGCCGGCCGCAACGCCGCCATGGAAGCGGCGCACCAGATGCTGCAGATGTCAAAGCTGGGCGACAGCGCCAAGCAGACCACCGTCAATTTCACCGTCATCAAGGCGGGCGACCGTGCCAACGTGATCCCCAACGCGGCCAGCGTGCGCGGCGACATGCGTGCCACCGACCTGACCGAATTCGACCGCGTCGAGAAGGAAATGGCGCGCATGGTGGAAACCAGATTGATCGCCGGTACCGAGGTCAAGAGCAGCCTGGTGCGCGGCATGGCGCCGATGCCGGTCACGCCGCGCACCGAGGCGCTGGCGGCGCGCGCCCAGGCCATCTATGGCGAGCTGGGCCTGAAGCTGACGATGGAAGGCTCGGGCGGCGCCGCCGACGCCAATTTCGCCAGCGGCGCCGGCGCGGCCGCGCTCGACGGCTTCGGTATCGTCGGCGGGGCGATTCACTCCGAGGAAGAGTATGCGGAACTGAACAGCATTCCACCACGGCTGTACCTGCTGACGCGGATGATCATGGATCTCAGCACTAAACCTTTGGCGCGCTAAGACTGCACGGAAATATCCCGCCGCATGAACGACAACGCCACCCGAAGGTGGCGTTGTTCGTTTCCGAGCCCCGCAGAGCCGGGTCTTAGAACTGGTTCATCGTGTTGTGCTTGCCGGACGCTTTCAGGGCGGCTTCACCACTGAAGTATTCCTTGTGATCGTCGCCGATGTCCGAACCCGACATGTTCTGGTGCTTGACGCAGGCGATACCCTCGCGGATTTCCTTGCGCTGCACGCCAGCGACGTAGCCGAGCATGCCCTGGTCGCCGAAGTATTCCTTGGCCAGGTTATCCGTCGACAGCGCAGCCGTGTGGTACGTCGGCAGCGTGATCAGATGGTGGAAAATACCGGCCTCGCGCGCAGCGTCGGCCTGGAAGGTGCGGATTTTTTCGTCCGCGGCAATCGCCAGTTCGGTGCCGTCGTACTCGACGCTCATCAGTTTCGTGCGCTCGTATGCCGACACATCCTTGCCTTCGCTCTGCATCTGATCGAAGGCCTGCTGGCGGAAATTCAGGGTCCAGTTGAACGATGGGCTGTTGTTGTACACCAGTTTCGCGTTTGGAATGACCTTGCGGATTTCGCTCACCATGCCGCCAATCTGGGCAATGTGCGGCTTTTCGGTCTCGATCCACAGCAGGTCGGCGCCATTTTGCAGCGAGGTGATGCAGTCCAGCACGCAACGCGCTTCGCCGGTACCTGGGCGGAACTGGAACAGGTTGCTCGGCAGGCGCTTCGGACGCAGCAGTTTGCCGTCGCGCTTGAGGACCACGTCGCCGTTGCCCATCGCGTCAAGCGACACTTCTTCCACGTCGAGGAAGGAGTTGTACTGGTCGCCCAGGTCGCCTGGTGCGCGGGTGACCGCAATCTGCTTGGTCAGGCCGGCGCCCAGCGAGTCGGTACGGGCCACGATCAGGCCTTCATCGACGCCCAGCTCCAGGAATGCGTAACGCACAGCGCGAATCTTGGCAAGGAAGTCTTCATGCGGCACCGTGACTTTGCCGTCCTGGTGGCCGCATTGCTTTTCATCGGACACCTGGTTCTCGATCTGGATGCAGCAGGCGCCTGCCTCGATCATCTGCTTGGCCATCAGATAGGTCGCTTCCGCATTGCCGAAACCTGCATCGATGTCAGCGATGATCGGCACGACGTGGGTGATGTGCTTGTCGATCTGATCCTGGATCGCTGCCTTGGCGGCGCCCTCGGCCGCGTCCAGCTGGCGGAACAGGCCGCCCAGTTCGCGCGCATCGGCCTGGCGCAGGAAGGTATACAGCTCGCGGATCAGGCCGGCGACGGCTGTTTTTTCGTGCATCGACTGGTCAGGCAGGGGACCGAACTCGGAACGCAGGGCGGCGATCATCCAGCCGGACAGGTAGAGGTAGCGGCGGTCGGTGCTGTTGAAATGCTTTTTAATCGAAATCATCTTCTGCTGGCCGATGAAACCGTGCCAGCAGCCGAGCGACTGGGTGTATTGTGACGAGTCGGCGTCGTAGTTCGCCATGTCGTTGCGCATGATCTTCGCCGTATACCTGGCGATGTCCAGCCCGGTTTTGAACCGGTTCTGGGCGCGCATGCGTGCGGCGGACTCAGGGTTGATCGCGTTCCAGGCACTGCCTTCCTTGTCCTTGAGAGCAGCGATGGCTTGAATATCGTCTTGGTACTGTGACATGTAAATCTCCTGGCGGTAAGCGGATTAAAAGCGTTTTCGGTCTGTACAAATCATACCTGATTCGCCTCGGGATGGCATGTCTTATATAAGACAGAGGACGCAAAGATTTTTCATTGAATACAATAGCTTAGAGGATAATTTTCATGATGTGAAATTATTTTCCGGAAAATGAAACTGTCAACCTGCTTGTTTCTCGCAGCCTGATCCACATTGTGAAATGACGTTTTGGCAGTGGAGATGGCAACGCGTGCGGGCAAGCGGGATGCCGGGAGAGTGGTAGAGGCAATGGCTCAGTTATCAATGGTGTGGCATGCCTATTTAAACCCGTGGCAATTGATATTAATTATCGACATGCTCGACAATGCCGATGCGGAGATAAAGCTATTGCAGTGATAAGGAATGTCAATCGAAGCCCAATAGAAAGTTTGATAATCTGTCGTCGTGGTTGTTAAATGTTTACTAAACAGGAGCTCTTCATGGATACAGTGCAAGCCGAAGCGAAATGCCCGTTCAGTGCGGCTGCCGGGGTTGGAAGAACGAACCGTGACTGGTGGCCGCAGCAGTTACGCCTCGATCTGCTGCATCAACATTCCTCCAAGTCAAATCCGATGGGTCCAGATTTCAATTATGCAGAGGCATTTGAAAGCCTGGACTTGGCGGCCGTGAAGCAGGACCTGACTGCCTTGATGACGGATTCCCAGGAGTGGTGGCCTGCGGACTTCGGGCATTACGGCGGACTGTTCGTTCGCATGGCGTGGCATGCCGCAGGCACCTACCGGATCGGCGATGGCCGCGGCGGCGCCGGGCGCGGCCAGCAGCGTTTTGCGCCGCTCAACAGCTGGCCCGATAATGTCAGTCTCGACAAGGCGCGGCGTCTCATCTGGCCGATCAAGCAGAAATACGGCGACAAGATTTCATGGGCCGACTTGATTATCTTGACCGGTAATGTCGCTCTGGAAAGCATGGGTTTCAAGACTTTCGGTTTCGCCGGCGGCCGCCCCGATGTCTGGGAACCGGACCACGATGTGTACTGGGGCCGCGAATCTAAATGGCTGGGCGGCGACATCCGTTATTCGCAGGGTTCGCCGGGCGTCGAGGGGCATGGCGTGATCTCGAAAGACGACGACAGCGAAGTGCCGCACTCGCGCGACCTCGAGAATCCACTGGCGGCAGTCCAGATGGGCCTGATTTACGTGAATCCCGAAGGTCCGGACGGCAAGCCCGATCCGCTTGCCGCTGCCGTCGATATTCGCGAAACCTTCAGCCGCATGGCGATGAACGATGAAGAAACGGTGGCGCTGATTGCCGGCGGCCACACCTTCGGCAAGACCCATGGCGCGGCGCCGAGCGAGCTGGTGGCCGAAGAACCCGAGGCAGCCGGCCTGGAAGCGCAGGGCTTCGGCTGGAAGAACAGCTTCGGCAGCGGCAAAGGCCCGGACACGATCACCAGCGGCCTGGAAGTGACATGGAGCAGCAAGCCTACGCAGTGGAGCAATGATTACTTCGAGAATTTGTTCGGCTTCGAATGGCAACTCACAAAAAGCCCGGCGGGCGCGCAGCAATGGGAGGCCACGACTGGTGACGGGCTCATCCCGGATGCACACGACCCCGCCAAGCGTCACCGTCCACGCATGCTGACGACCGATCTTGCGCTGCGCTTCGACCCTGTCTATGAAAAAATTTCGCGGCGCTTCCTCGCCAACCCCGACGAGTTGGCCGATGCCTTCGCCCGTGCCTGGTTCAAGCTGACCCACCGCGACATGGGGCCGCGTGCGCGCTACCTCGGCCCCGAGGTCCCGACCGAAGAACTCATCTGGCAAGACCCGGTTCCGGCGCTCGACCATGCGCTCGTCGACGAACAGGACATCGCCGTCCTCAAGGAGCAGGTGCTGGCGTCCGGCCTGACGGTGCCGCAACTGGTGTCGACCGCATGGGCCTCGGCCTCCACCTTCCGCGGTTCCGACAAGCGCGGCGGCGCCAATGGTGCTCGCATCCGCCTCGAGCCGCAAAAGGACTGGGCCGTCAACCAGCCCGCCCAGCTGGCGGATGTGCTCGCGGCCCTGGAGCGGATCGCCGGCGACTTCAATGCGGCTCAGGGCGGCGCTAAAAAAGTGTCGCTGGCAGACCTGATCGTGCTGGCCGGTAACGCAGGCGTCGAGCAGGGCGCCAGGCATGCCGGCTTCGCGCTGGACATCCCATTCACGCCCGGACGGATGGATGCGTCGCAAGAGCAGACCGATGTGCTGGCGTTTATCCAGCTCGAACCCATCGCGGACGGCTTCCGGAATTACCAGAAGACACGCTACAGCGTTCCGGCGGAAGCACTACTGATCGACCGGGCGCAACTGCTGACCCTGACGGCGCCGGAGATGACCGTGCTGGTTGGCGGCTTGCGGGTGCTGGGAGCGAATGCCGGCCAGATGCCGGACGGCGTCCTGACCGACCAGCCGGGTGCATTGAGCAATGACTTTTTCGTCAACCTGCTCGACATGGCCACCCAATGGCACCCGGCATCGGAAGCCCTGGACCGGTTTACGGGCATCGACCGCAAGACGGGCCAGCAAAAGTGGACGGCGTCGCGGGTCGACCTGGTCTTCGGCTCGAACGCCCAGCTGCGCGCCGTGGCCGAGGTGTATGCGAGTGCCAACGCGGGCCAGAAGTTCGTCGACGATTTCGCCGCTGCCTGGACGAAGGTGATGAACCTCGACCGTTTCGAGCTCGCGTAAGCAGAAGCTGCACAGCAAAAACGCCAACCTGCATGGGTTGGCGTTTCCCTCATGCCTACAACGACGACAAGGCCGGCCCCTCCGGCTTGCCCAGCCAGGTTGTCGTAAAGCGCAGGCGGGCAGCGGCCAGCGCGGCGCTATCGCCACGGACGCGGTACACCTCCATCAGCCCGCGTAGCGCCCAGCCGTTGCTCGGGGTGCGCGCCAGCGAGATGCGGAAAACCTGCTCGGCCTGGTCGAGCTGGCCGGCGCGCAGCAGCGCCACGCCGAGCGATTGGCGTACCGGGTAATACCAGTAGGGCGGTTCCATGTAGGGCAGGGCATCCTGGATCGCCACCGCTTCGCGGTAGGCGGCAATCGCTTCCGGCAGCTTGCCCTGCAGGTCGGCGACGCGGCCGCGCGCCACCGCCCTTGCGGTCCGGACGATTTCGCGCCCGGGTATGGCCCAGTCGGTGAGCGGCTTGAAGTCGCTGCTGCGCTCGATGCGCTCGATGGCGGCCACCTCGCGCTTGGCGGCGTCGGCGGCGCCTTTGCGGACGAAGCCGATGGCGCGCGCGTAGTGCCACATTGCCTTGACCAGCACGAATTCAGGCCCGGGGTCGGGCAGGGACACCAGCACGTCCGGGCTGCTGAACTGGACGTGGGCGAAGTAAGGCGCCGACTTGACCGGCTGCAGCGCGCCGATGGCCTTGACCGCATCGGCGGGCACCGCCTTGTCGAGCTTGCTCGCGGCATCCAGGGTCGTCTTCCCATCCCCGCCCATGAGTGCGGACACCATCACGAAGTGGATGTTATGCGGATAATAGGCGCCGCGGTAGACGGGGTCGCTGGGAGACGCGGAGAAATACTGCTCGTCGACGGCGACCGCTTCCACATTCGACTGCAGCGCTTCGCGGTACATGCCGAGCCGGTAATAGATGTGGGAGGGCATGTGCACGATATGCCCGGCCCCGGGGATCTGGCGCGCCAGCATGCGCGCGCCGGCAGCGGCCTGGACGGCCGGCGCCACCGCCTCGGGAAACATCGGGGCATTGATGTTGGGGCCCAGCACCAGGGCTTCGCCCCAGTAGCACATGGCGCAGCCGGGATCGAGCGCCTGCGCGGCGCGGAACGCACGCGCCGCTTCGGCGTGGTTGAACGCAAAGGTCAGCCGCATGCCCTGGTCGAAGTAGGCCTGCGCCTTCGGGTTCTTCGTCGTGACCGGCACGTGCAGGGTGCCGAGGTTGTCATACAGCGGCGGCGGTCCGGACTTGGCAGGCGGCACCTTGGCGGGCGGCTGCTGGCCTGGCTGGAAGGGCCGGGTTTCCGCCTGCGCCAGCACCAGTTGCCCCAGCAGCGGCGGGCGCCCGGCCTGCGCCGGCGCGCACAGGCCGCCGGCGGCGAACAGCGCATCGAAGGTAGGCTTGGGGTCGCGCTGGGCCTGCGTGGATGGCAGGGCGACAAGGGCGGACGCTGCGGCGGTTGCAGCGAACAAGAATACGAATCGCGGTTTCATGACTATTCCCTCCTGCATCGCTGCGCGGGGTGGGTAATACGGCTATCGTCGTTGGACTAGTGGGCAGGATTCCAAGGTCCGCAGACGAAGCTTTGGCTTTTGCGAGATCTAGCTTTCGACGTAAGCCAACGGCTGACGAGGGCCTTGAAAATCGGCAATTCGTCCGCTGTTCGAGGGTGGTGCGCTTGCTCATTTGCACTCACTGGCGCAGCAGCTCCTGCTGCTTGCTGCTTCACTGATTGCTTTCAACTCCGCAGCCATTTCTTTATCGTCCAGACTGTAGACAGGGGCGAAGCCGCCACCGGGTGTCCTGAAATTCGTGGTCTGGCCCTGATAGACGCGTGCGGCAGTCCACTGGACTCGGCTGTCGTACACGTAGCTGCGCAAGTCGAACTTCAAGGTTTCGGGATTCTCGGCTGTACCGGAGACGCGAACGCCAGGGGCCACAACGCGCTGAGCGATGTACTCGCCCGACAGGATTTCCTGCCACACTCGCTTCGTTACCTTGTCGCCGCGGTAAGCAGCCCTCCCTCCGTATCCGGCGACGGGCTTGAAAAACAGATTGCGCCGCTGGCTCCACAAGCGCTCGGCGTTAGCGGCCGTGACGCTCTCGGTAAAAGGCACGTTGGCAATCAATAGGTCGATCGTCGCCTGGGGCACCCCAAGCCGTTCGAGTGCCGCCGCATTACTGAGTACGGTCAGATTCCGCTTGTTCGCGTAGACAGCGTGAGCGTGCGGGTGCGGCGTGAGTACAACCGCGTCCTCACAGTACGCGTCATGCAAGGCGCGCGACTCCGGCGTCGCCAGCATGAAGTCGGTAAGCCGGTTGTAGACCAGGTCTATCTTTAGCTCGCCAAACCACAGCGCGCCGCCTCTGAAAGCAAGTTCACTCGGGTCTGCGATGACAGCATGGATGCCGTTCCTGGCGAACAGCCGCTGGAACAGCAGGAATTCAGGGTACAGGTATTGTTGCTGAGGTTGCGTGTCGACTATCGCAATGGTTCTCAGCGGCACACCTTGTCTTGCACAGGCCCATTCCGAATGAAACATCTGAACGATCTTTTCCTCGAACATGGCCCCGGAAAGGACGGCTTGTGCCAGCTGCGTATCGTCCAGGCAGCAGGTTCGATGCGCCCTCGCCATGGCGGCGTTGAGCATTGCGCCCCCGGCGTTTGTGTTGATTTCGATGAGGCCGAGGTTGGCGCCGTCCGGGTGGAAGTCGTACCCCAAAAACACCCCGCGTGCAGCGCTCGTCCCTATCCTGGCGATGTCTGGCGCATCGGCCAGTACAAGCGCTCTGTATGCGGGCAGCCTGATGACCGACTCGATGGCACGTACTACCTCCTCGATCCTGTGCGCCTGGGTACGTGAAATGAATACGGGCCGCGCTGAAAACAGGAACGGACATCGTTCCTCGATGAGCTCGAAAAGCATATCGTCGTGCACTTCGCAAGACAGCGCCGACTTCAACGCGGACTTATCCAGGCTTCTGCAAAAGCAGGAACTGTTGAGCTGTTCAGCTGGCAATTTGGCCGCGTCAGCGTTGCTCATCTGGTTGTTGCTAACGATGTTGGAATTTATCATGTGGTTCCTGTCGGGTGTGAGCTCATGGCTCGGGTGCTCGCGTTGCCACGCGTCCTCGATGGCACAATGCGTTAAGAATGACGGAAACGGAGCCAGGACGCATGGCAAGTGCGGCACCCTTGGGCGACAGCAGCTGTCCAGTAAACGGATACAGCATACCTGGTCGCCCGCGGCGGAATCGAAGCACCGAAACAAGGATTTTAATCTTCTGCTTTCGCACTGAGCAGCCCTGACAGGGGAGCGTGCTGTTAAAATTTGCGATAGCCTTCCCGATACCCATTTGCAGGAGTACACAAATCCTAGGTTTTTTAGTCAGAGCGGCGATACGTATGCCAAAGCTAACGATCGCTGTTGCGTTAGTAGTGCTGGCAGCCTTGGCCAGCACGATGACCTACACCGGCTTCCTGGTCGTCGGGGTGTTGGCCGATACTCTCGGCACGGGCCGGGTCATGGCAGGACTGCTTCTTGGCGGTCTATTTGCAAGATTTCCTTGGGTAAGCAAGGGTAAGCTGCGCATTGTCGGCCTGTTACCTAAACCTGTCCGCCGACCACTCATCGTAAGCTTGCTCGCATTCTGCCTGCTGAACTTTCTGTCGCAAGGCGAATACGTGCCCGCACTGTTCACAGGTTTCACTACGGCTTTTCTTCTCACCTTCCCTTGGTTGAGACGCGCTATTTTCGGTCGAATGTTATCGTCTGTCTTCAAATTCGCTGGCCGAAATCCTCCCAAAAGCACCGACGACACGGTGATTGATGGTGAATTCAGGGAAAAGAAAGAATGAGGCATGATCGACCAATGACACGAGGACTTTAACTTTCGGAAACAAAAACGCCACCCGAAGGTGGCGTTTTGCTGTACTGCGCAATTCCTGGTGGCCCGGGGCGGAATCGAACCACCGACACCAGGATTTTCAAGAACAGTGTCTGAGGAAAAACAGTATATCGGACTATGCCAGCAGCTTGAGCAGCGCTTTTGCGCCTTCTTCCGACGAGGCCGGATTCTGTCCAGTGACCAGCTTGCCATCGGTAAGCACATATGACTGCCAGTCGGCGCCTTTTGAATACTGGCCGCCATTTTCCTTGAGCATGTCCTCGACCAGGAAAGGCACCACCGCGGTCAGGCCGACTGCTTCTTCTTCGGTGTTGGTGAAGCCGGTTACCCGCTTGCCCTTGACCAGCGGGCTGCCGTCGGCGCCTTTCACGTGGCGCAGCACGCCGGGGGCATGGCACACGGCGGCGACCGGTTTGCCTGCCGCGGCCATTGCTTCGATCAGGGCGATCGATGCCTTGTCTTCCGCCAGGTCCCACAGCGGGCCGTGTCCGCCAGGATAGAACACGGCATCGAAGTCGGCTGCGTTCACCTCGGCCAGCTTGCCGGTTTTGGCGAGCACGGCCTGCGCGGCGGGGTCGGCCTTGAAACGGCGGGTGGCATCGGTTTGCGCGTCCGGCTCGTCGCTCTTCGGGTCGAGCGGCGGCTGCCCGCCCAGCGGCGACACCACGGTGACGTCGGCGCCGGCATCCTTCAGGGTGTAATACGGCGCGGCAAACTCTTCCAGCCAGAAGCCGGTTTTCTTGCCCGTATCGCCGAGTTGGTCGTGCGAAGTCACTACCATCAATACTTTCATGTGTTTCTCCTGTTGGGTTGTTCAGTTGGGGGCGACGCGCACCACGAGCTTGCCGAAATTCTTCCCTTCGAGCAGGCCGTGGAAGGCTTGCGGCGCATTCTCGAGGCCGTCCACAATGTCTTCACGGAACTTGATCTTGCCGTCCTTGAGCCATTCGCTCATCTGGGCGAAGAATTCGCCGTAGCGCGGCCCGTAGTCGTCAAAAATAATGAAGCCCTGCATCTTGATCCGCTTGGTCAGGATGGTGCGCGCCAGCAGGCCGAGCCGGTCCGGTCCGGGCGGCAGTGCCGTGGCGTTGTAGTCGGCGATCAGGCCGCAGACGGGGACGCGCGCTTTGGCGTTCAGCAAGGGCAGCACGGCGTCGAAGACGGCGCCGCCGACATTCTCGAAATACACGTCGATGCCTGCCGGGCAGGCCGCGGCCAGTTGCTGCGCGAAATCCGGCGCGCGGTGGTCGATGCAGGCGTCGAAGCCGAGCTCGTCGACCACGTAGCGGCACTTGCCGGCGCCGCCGGCGATGCCGACCGCGCGCGCGCCCTTGAGTTTGGCGATCTGGCCGACCAGCGAGCCGACCGCGCCGCTGGCGGCAGCCACGACGACAGTGTCGCCGGCTTGCGGCTGGCCGATGTCGAGCAGGCCCATGTAGGCGGTGAAGCCGGGCATGCCAAGTACGCCGAGTGCGCGCGAGGCCAGTTGCACGTCGTCGCCGAGCTTGTTCAGGCCGGTGCCGTCGGACAGCGCATAGTCCTGCCAGCCGCTGTAGCCGAGCACCAGCTGGCCTGCCTCGAAGCCGGGATGGCGCGAGGCTTCCACGCGCGAGACCGTGCCCCCGACCATCACCGCGCCGATGGCGACGGGCTCGGTATACGATTTGGCGTCGCTGATGCGCCCGCGCATGTAGGGGTCGAGCGACAGCATCAGCGTGCGCAGCAGCACCTGCCCTTCCTGTAGCACCGGCACCGGCGATTCGGCCAGGCGGAACGTGTCGGCGTCGGGCGCGCCGTGCGGGCGCTGTTGCAGCACGATGCTGCGATTGATGGTGGCGGTTTGCGGCATGCTGGATATCCTTCGTTCAAAGAGCGGTTTCAAGAATGGCGCGGCTGAGCGCGAGGTCGACGTCGCCATGCTCGCCCAGGCGGGTCATGCCGTGCGCGCCGAGCTGCCCGACGACGTCGTTGACCGCCGCCATGCCCAGGCCATAGGCCGAAAGACGGGTCGGGATGCCGAGGCCCTCGAAAAAGTGGCGCGTGGCGTCGATCGCGGCGTCGATGCGCTGCTCTTCGCTACCCGCCGTCATCCCCCACACGCGCTCCCCGTATTGAAGCAGCTTGGCGCGTTTCTTGTCGCGCTGTACATCGAGCAGGGCCGGCAGCACGATCGCCAGCGTGCGCGCATGGTCGATGTCGTACAGGGCCGTCAATTCATGGCCGATCATGTGGGTGGCCCAGTCCTGCGGCACGCCTGCGCCGATCAGTCCGTTCAGGGCGAGCGAGGCGGTCCACATCAGGTTGCTGCGGGTGGCGTAGTCTTCGGGAGCGGCGATCGCCTGCGGCGCGATCTCGATCAGGGTCTGCAGCAGGCCCTCGGCAAAACGGTCCTGGGCCAGCGCCTGCACCGGGTAGGTCAGGTACTGCTCGGTAATGTGGACGAAGGCGTCGACCAGGCCGTTGGCCACCTGTTTTTCCGGCAAGGTATAGGTCCTGGTCGGATCGAGCACCGAGAATTGCGGGAACACGTGGACACTGCGGAACGGCAATTTCGTCTGGGTCGCTTTCAGCGTGACGACCGAGCCGTTGTTCATTTCGGAGCCGGTCGCCGGCAGCGTCAGGACGGTGCCGAAGGGCAGGGCGCCGGTCACGCTGGCGCCGCCGGTTTCCATGATGTTCCACGGGTCGCCCTCGTGATGGGCCGCAGCGGCCACGAACTTGGCGCCGTCGATCACCGAGCCGCCGCCGACGGCGAGCAGGAAGTCGAGTTTTTCGCGGCGCACCTGCTCGACAGCGCGCATCAGGGTTTCGTAGCTCGGGTTCGGCTCGATGCCGCCGAATTCCTGCACGAAGCGCGCGCCCAGCGCCTGGCGCACCTCGGCCAGGGTGCCGGTCTTTTCGGCACTGGCGCCGCCGAACAGGACCAGCACGCGCGCCGTCTGCGGCACCAGCTGCGCCAGCGACGCAATCGTACCCGCGCCGAAGACGATCCTGGTCGGGTTGTAGAAATCAAAATTCAACATGCTTGGCTCCTGTATTAGACTGGTCGTCTAGAAATAGTGAAAAAAAGTGAGGCGGGACCGGCCGCGCCGCGGCCCGGCCGTGCTTCAGGCGGGGTCGGTTCCCGGCAGGCGAAGCAGCGTCCGGGTGGCGCGCATCGCGCCGTCCAGCGCGCTCGGCTCGCGCCGCAACTTGGTCAGCAGAGCGGCGCCCAGCCACATTTCGTAGAGGGCGAGCGCGCTTTGCCGCGGATCCGGGCCAGCGGGAATCGAACCGTCGGCGAAACCGCCGGCAATGCAGGTCGCCAGGCGCTGCACGATGTCGTTCGTGCCGCGCAGCAGGACGGCGCGCATCGCATCGGACATGTCGGCCACTTCGCCACTGAGCTTGACCACCAGGCACCTGCTGCCGGCGCAGCCAGCGTCCGACAGGGTGAGCCAGCTGTCCCAGTAGCGCATCAGGCGCGCGGCGGCCGGGCTGCCATCGGGCGCCAGCAGCGCGTCGAGTTCGGCCAGGTAATCTCCGACGTAATTCTCGAGCAGGGCTTCGCCGAACAGTTCCTTCGACTTGAAGTAGTGATAGAACGAGCCCTTCGGCACGCCGGCGGCCGCCAGGATCTCGTTCAGGCCGACGGCGGAAAAGCCCTTGCCCGTGATGATCTCCTGGCCGGTGGCGAGGATATGCTGCCGAACGCTGTGCTGGCGCGACTGCCTCGGCTTCCTCGGCGCTGACGACCGCCTCG
>JANNNC010000185.1:0-5385 GCA_031398335.1 Massilia sp. | reverse complement strand
GAACGCGTCTCGATGCCCGACTTCGACATCGACTTTTGCCAGGAAAACCGCGACCGCGTCATCCAGCACGTGAAAGACCTGTACGGGCGCGACGCGGTCTCGCAGATCGCCACCTTCGGCACCATGGCCGCCAAAGGCGCGATCCGCGACGTCGGCCGCGTGCTCGATTTCGGCTACAACTTCTGCGACGGCATCTCGAAACTGATTCCCTTCAAGCCGGGCAAGCAGGTCTCGATCGCCGAAGCCATCGAAGAGGAACCGCTGCTGAAGGAACGCCTGGAGAACGAGGAAGAGGTCAAGCAGCTGCTCGCCCTTGCCCAGCAAGTCGAAGGCATCACCCGCAACATCGGCATGCATGCCGGTGGCGTCCTGATCGCGCCGGGCAAGCTGACCGACTTCTGCCCGCTGTATTCGCAAAGCGGCGATACCGGCGTGGTCTCGCAATACGACAAGGACGACGTCGAGGCCGTGGGCCTGGTCAAGTTCGACTTCCTGGGCCTGACCACGCTGACGATTCTCGACCGCGCGGTGAACTACATCCGCGCGCTCGATCCGGTGGATGCCGGATTCAATCTCGAAACCCTGCCGCTGAACGACCGGCCGTCTTATAAACTGCTGTCGGATGCGAAAACGGTTGCGATCTTCCAGCTGGAGTCGCGCGGCATGCAGGGCATGCTCAAGGATGCGCGTCCCGACCGCTTCGAGGACATCATCGCGCTGGTCGCCCTGTACCGTCCGGGCCCGATGGACCTGATCCCCGACTTCTGCAAACGCAAGCATGGCGAGAAGTTCGACTATCCCGATCCGCGCACCGAGTCGATCCTGTCCGAGACCTACGGCATCATGGTCTACCAGGAGCAGGTCATGCAGATGGCGCAGATCGTCGGCGGCTATTCGCTGGGCGGCGCCGACATGCTGCGCCGCGCGATGGGTAAAAAAAAGGCCGAGGAGATGGCCGAGCACCGCGAGATCTTCCGCGCCGGCGCCGCCAAGGATGGCCTGTCAACGGCCAAGGCCGACGAGATCTTCGACCTGATGGAGAAGTTCGCGGGCTACGGTTTTAATAAATCGCACGCCGCCGCCTATGCGCTGCTGTCCTACCACACGGCGTATTTGAAGGTGCACCACACGGCCGCCTTCATGGCAGCCAACATGTCGCTGGCGATGGAAGACACCGACAAGATCAAGATCCTGGTCGAGGATTCGATCGACATTTGCCGCCTGACCCTGCTGCCGCCGGACGTGAACGAATCGCAGTTCCGCTTCACGCCCGAAGGCGAGCCGAAATCGGTGACGGGCAAGCAGGTCACGAATATTCGCTACGGCCTGGGCGGCGTGAAAGGCTGCGGCCAGGGAGCGATCGAGGCGATTGTCGCCGCGCGTGCCGAGGGCGGCAAGTTCAAGGACTTGTTCGACTTCTGCAAGCGCGTCGACCGCAAGCAGATTAACCGCCGCACGATCGAGTCGCTGATCCGCGCCGGCGCCATGGACTGCTACGGTGTCGACCGCGCGATCCTGCTGGCCTCGGTCGGCTTTGCGATGGAAGTGGCAGGCCAGGAAGCGGCCGCCGCGAACCAGGTCAGCCTGTTCGGCGGCGATGACTCCGACCTGGTCGCGCCACCGGAATACGTGAAAGCGGTGCCCTGGACCGACCGCCAGAAGCTGTCCGAAGAAAAGACCGCGCTCGGCTTCTACCTGTCGGGCCACATGTTCGACATCTATGCGCAGGAAGTGCGGCGCTTCGCGCGCACCCGCCTGCAGGACCTGGAACCGTCGCGCGAGCCGCGCATGCTGTGCGGCGTCATTACCGGCGTGCGCACCCAGATGACCCAGCGCGGCAAGATCCTGATCGTGGCGCTGGACGACAAGACCGGCGTGGTCGAGGTCACTGTCTACAACGAGGTGTTCGAGGCGAACAAGAACGCGTTCCGGGAAGACGAATTTTTGCTCGTGGTCGGCAAGGTGTCGGAAGACCGCTTCAATGGCGGCCTGCGCATCACGGCCGAGAAGGTGTACGACCTGGCGAGTTCCCGCATCCAGTACGGCCACAAGCTGGAAATGGACCTGGCCTGCACGGTCAGCCCGGCAAAAATCGCCGAAGTGCTGGCGCCCTATAAACACCCGGACGGCCTGCCGGTCAGCCTGCGCATCAAGCCGGCGAACGTCGACTGCATCCTGCAGCTGGGCGACGAATGGCGGGTGGCGCCGTCGGATGCGCTGAAACATGCGCTCGAGCTGACGCTGGGGGCGAAGGACGTGGCGGTGGAGTATTGAGCCGCTGGATGCGACTGCATTAAAAAACCACCTGCGGGTGGTTTTTTCGTTAGAGGCGCGCCGCCTGCATCGCGCCCGAGCGCAGGATCAGCTGGCCCTGTGCTGCGGGAGCATGGGCGAGCAGGGCGCTGGCCACATCCACGGCCCTGATCGGCCGGTAGTCTGCGGGAATGAGCGGCCGCAGCACGCCCGCCAGCACGGCGCCGATACGCTCGCCGGGACGCGCCGCCTGCCCGAGGGCGCCCCGCTCGCCCAACAGCAGCGATGGCCGCGCGATCACGACTGCATCGAAGCCAAGTGCGCCGACCGCCTCTTCGAGTTCGCCCTTGACGCGGTTGTAGAAGACACGCGACGCTTTGTCGGCGCCCATCGCGCTGACCAGGCCCAGGCGCCGGGCGCCGGCTTCTAGCGCCGCCTTCGCCACGGCCAGGTTGGCGGCGAAATCCACCGCGCGAAACGCCGCCTGGCTGCCGGCCACCTTGATTGTCGTGCCGAGCGCGAGGTAGACCTCGTCGAGCGCGGGCAGGGCGGGCAGGGCGGCGAAGTCGACCACTTGCCATACCAGCTTCGGATGCCCGCTGGTCCTGGTGCGGCGCGCCAGCACATGGACGCTTTCGACAGTGTCGTCATCCAGCAGGGCCTGCAGGATTTCCTGGCCGATCAGGCCGGTCGCGCCGGCAAGCAGGATGCGTCTCATGTCGCCGGCAGCTTGTCGGCTGCCGCCGGCGCCCGGGTGCCGTGCTCGCGCAGGCCGATCGCCGCCTGGGTTGTCTTGTGCACCATCCGTTCGAGCACGATGTGCTGGTTGCTCGAGGCCTGGTCGCGTTTCGCTTCGCGGTGCCACAGGTGGAACACCTCGGTCGAATAGGCGCCGTCCTTGCGCATCACGCCGGCGTGGAACAGGCGCGCGACTGCGTCCGAATCCTCATAGCCCCAGCCGCGGAAGCTCTCGTCGAAGCCGTTCACGCGTTCCAGGTCGCTGCGCCAGAAGGCCATGTTGCAGCCCTTGATGCGGCGGAAACTGAAGCGGTGGCGCCGGCGCCCCAGGTCCGGCACTTTTATCAGCAGCTGGGCCGCCTTGCCCAGGCCCTGCAGGCGGTAACGCAGGATTTCGCCGACGCTCAGCGACTGCAGGTCGATGGCCTCGCCCAGCACGCGCTTGCTGAAGGCCTCGCTGAGCAGGATGCGGCTGCCGGTGACCATGTAGCCCGGTTCGGCCAGTGCGCGGTGGCGTGCGATGAAATCGTGCTGGGGCACGCAGTCGCCGTCGAGCGTGACGATGTAGTCGCCGGTCGCGGCCAGGATGCCGTTGTTGCGCGATTCGGCCAGGCGGAAGCCGTCGTCGGGCTGCCAGACGTGGCGTAGCGGCACCGGTGAGCGCGCCTGCAGTTCTTCCACCAGCGCGCGCGTCGCTTGGCCCGAACCATCGTCGGCGATGATGATCTCGAAATTGCGGTCGCTCTGGCGGAAGCAGGCTTCGACGCAGGCGCGCAAGGCCTGCGGCCAGTTATAGGTCGCGATGATGAGGGAAATGCGGAGCGAACTGCGGGTGTCGTGGTTCATGGCGGCGACGGCGCGAAGCCGGCGTAATGCTGTGTCGAAGCGCCTATTGTGCAGTTCCGCGCCGCTGGATGCAATGTCCGTACAGCGCGCCTGCCAGCAGCAGGAACCAGTAGGCTTCGGTCGGGTCCCACAGCAGGCTGTTGAACAGCGAGGTGATGCCGTAGATCGCCACCAGCAGTGCCAGCGCATCGGCGGTCGGGCCGCGCCGGGCCAGCGCCGCCTTGCCGATCGCGCCGAGCAGCGCAAAAAACAGCGCGACGCCGATTATGCCGAGCTGGACCGCCAGCAGCAGCGGCTCGCTGTGCGGCTGGTGGCGCTTGTTCTGGTCGTGCGGCGAACCGATCCAGATGCGTTTCGATTCGGGCGCGAAGACTTCGGAGAAGGAACCGGTGCCGTGGCCGAGCAGGGGGCGATCAAGTACGGCCTGGATGCCGACCTTGATGAAGCTCTTGCGCAGGCCGTTGGGCGAGGCTGGGTCGTCGCTGGCCACTTCGGTCGCCAGCAAATCCATGCGCGTCTTGAAATTGGGCGAGACCATGTAGACGCCTGCGAACAGGACCGACATGGCCGCGGCCACCAGTACGCTGCGCAGCAGCGTGATCCGCCCGCGCAGCAGGTACAGCGCGAACAGGCCGATGAACAGGCCGACATAGCCGGTGCGCCCATTGCCCATCAGGATGGGCGCCGCGAAATACACGCCCAGGACGAACAGGCCGATGCGCTTGCGCGTGTCCTGCGGATAGGTCGCGGCCAGGAAGGCGGCGCAGGCGGCGAACGAGAGCAGGATGCCGATCGTGATGTGGTTGCGGAAGGCGTAGGGATCGCTGATGTCGCCCACGCGCCACCAGCCCAGGCGCGAGGTCGGCATCATGTCGAGCCAGACCAGGTAGAGCGAGGTCGCCAGCACCGCGCAGCCGGCCAGTGACCAGCGCAGCACGCGCGCCGGCAGGTCGGCAGCGCGCCAGCACAGGCAGACGGCCAGCGGCAATACCAGCAGCTTGGTGTACTTGCGCATGCCGGTTTGAACCTCCTCGGGCGGCGCGATCGACCAGGTACTGCCGATAACGACCAGGGCCAGCAGGGCGAGCGCGCAGAGCGAGGCCGGCGTACGCAGCGGCCGTGCCAGCGAACGGTCTGCAACCAGGGCCAGCAAGAAGGCAATCAGGGTCAGGCCAATGAAAAAATTCATCAACGCGGTCGAGAACGGGATGCTGAAGGCGGCCAGCAGCAGCAGCTGGCGCGCGACGCGTTCGATACGCCCGCCGGAGGCGGCGGGGGAGGACGGGTACTGCATGGTTCTTCCTTATTCAAGGCGGCGCGGCGGCATGTTGCCGCGCGCCGGCAGACAACATCCGGTACATTGTACCTTAGACAATTCGTGCCCCGGCCCCGCCGCGCCCCGTCTCCGCACCCGGGCGCGAGTATGCGAAAATGGCGAGCTGACCGTCCCCTCGAGCGGGCCGGATACCCTGCGGCGCCGCGGCGCCGGCCACCGCATGTGGAAGAGTAAATTGGAAAACAGTGTCATCGTCAGGCGCCTGTGGGCGT
>JANNNC010000177.1:0-64979 GCA_031398335.1 Massilia sp. | reverse complement strand
ACCGCGTCAGCAAACCTGGATCGTGCAGCGTCGTGCGACATGCTGTCGACACGTAGCGCTTGATCTCCCCCCAGCGTCGCGAATAATTGAAATCCTGCTCGGGCAAAGTCCAGATGCAATGCAGGCGATTGGGCATCAGGACCCAGGCATCGATAACGAAAGGACGCGAGGTGCGCACGACGGCGATCGCTTGCCGTAGCGCCGGCTGCCACACCGCGTGCGGCAAGTGTCGCGGAATTGAATGCGATGGCGAAGCGCTTTGCGCCGATCGAGCTGCGCGCCGATACGGCGGCATTGTCGAAAGGCGAGCGCGCGGCGATCGGGAAGCTGATCGAGGCGGCGAAGATCATCGATACGCTGCAGCTGCGCCAGCGCTGGGCCGGGAACGAGGCGCAGTGGGCGGCGCTGCAGAAGGACACGACGCCGCTGGGCAAGGCGCGCCAGCATTATTTTTGGCTCAACAAGGGGCCGTGGTCCATCATCGACGGCAATGCCTCCTTCATGCCGCCTGACTATGCCGGCATGGCCATCCCGGCGCGCAAACCGGATGGCGCCAACTTTTATCTGGCGGGTGCCACCAAGGAAGCGCTGGAAGCCTGGATGAATGCGCTGCCGGCGGCGGAGAAGGAAGCGGCGCGGTAGTATTTCACCGTGATCCGGAGCAGCCAGGATGGCAAGTTCCGCACCGTGAAGTATTCCGAGGAATACAAGCCGGAACTCGAGAAGCTGGCGAAGCTGTTGCGCGATGCCGTGGCCAGCACCGACAACGCCTCGCTCAAGAAATTCCTGCTGCTGCGCGCCGATGCTTTCCTGTCGAACGATTACCTGGGCTCCGACTTCGCCTGGATGGACCGCGATTCGCCGGTCGACGTCACGATCGGACCGTACGAGACCTACAACGACGAACTGTTCGGCTACAAGGCCGCTTTCGAGGCCTATGTCAGCGTGCGCGATGCCAGCGAAACGCAGAAGCTGAACTTCTTCGGCAAGCACATGCAGGAGCTGGAAGACAACCTGCCGGTCGATAGACAGTACCGCAACCCGAAGACAACCTGCCGAACGACGAGCGCATCATCCGCGAGCGCGGCTCGAAGCGCGTCATGCTGAAGAACATCCAGGATGCGAAGTTCGCCTCGTGCTTCCGGACCCTGCACTTTGGCCTGAGCAGTTCGCACGCGCGCGGCATGGCGATCCAGATGAATTACCTGCTCGACAAGGGCGCCTTCGTGTCGCATGGCGACGGCACCTTCTCGGTCGACTTTGAAAAGATCAAGGGAGGCGTGATCGACCTCGACCGCGAATTCCTGACGATCGAAGCCACCGGCGACTATGCGCGCGCCAAGGCGATGATGGCAAAATACGTCGTCATCCGCCCGGACGTGCAGACGGCGCTCGACAAGATGAAGACGGTGCCGAACGACATCCGCCCGGCCTTTGTCACGGCCACGGCATTGACCGGCGGGGGGATGCAATAAACATGTCTTTTCGACAAATTCGACAATTTACAACGGTAAAGAACGTAATCTAATCCCATTTGACGAAATCGAATGGAAGCTCTGCTATAGTTGGCGTAATTTCCATATGGCAATATTTGCCGTTGGGCGCACCGGAGCGTTGTTCCGGCTGACTATTTGCGAGCATCCATGTTTTCTTCAAGAATGACGATCGGCGCCCGCCTGGCGCTCGGTTTTGGCGCCGTGCTGGCGCTGATGATGGTGTTGACGGCGCTGGCGGTGAGCCGCGTCGGCAACATCGACGCCACCCTGAACCGCATCAACGACGTCAACAACGTCAAGCAGCGCCATGCAATCAATTTCCGCGGCAGCGTGCACGACCGCGCGATCGCCCTGCGCGACGTGGTGCTGGCCGGCGACAACGCCACGGCGCAACCGGCCATCGAGCAGATCCGTGTGCTGGCTGCCAACTACGAACGTGCCGGCGTCGCCCTCGACGCCATGTTTGCTTCCCGTACTGACATTCTCGCCGACGAGAAGAGCGCGCTGGCGGCGATCAAGGAAGACGAGCGCAAGACCCAGCCGCTGATCGCGAAAGTCACCGAACTGCGCCTGGCCGGCGATCTCGACGGTGCCCGCACGCTACTGGCGCAAAGCGCCGCCCCGGCCTTCGTGTCGTGGCTGGCCAGCGTCAACCGCCTGATCGACCTCGAAGAACAACTGAACAAGGATTCGGCCGCCGAAGCGCGTGCGTTGACGGGCAGCTTCCTGGCCTGGATGGCGCTCCTGTGCGCGATCGCCGTGGCCGCCGGCAGCCTGGGCGCCTGGTTCATCGGCCGTGGCCTGATGCGCGAGCTCGGCGGCCAGCCTGGCTACGCCGCCCACATCGTGCGCAGCATCGCCGCCGGCGACCTCGGCGTGCGCATCACCACCGCGCCGGGCGACCAGTCCAGCCTGCTGTTCGCGATGCAGGGCATGCGCGACAGCCTGGTGGCGATCGTGTCGCAGGTGCGCAACGGCACCCTGACGATTGCCAACGCCTCGACGGAAATTGCCGCCGGCAACCAGGACCTCTCGAACCGCACCGAGAACCAGGCCGACACCCTGAAGGACACCGCCGCCTCGATGGAAGAGCTGACCGGCACCGTGCGCCAGAACGCGGACAACGCACGCCAGGCGAATGCCCTGGCCGAGTCAGCGTCCAGCGTGGCCCTGAAAGGCGGCGCCGTGGTGGCGCAAGTGGTCGAGACCATGGCCTCCATTAACTCCTCTTCAAAACAGATCGTCGACATCATCGGCGTCATCGACGGCATCGCTTTCCAGACCAACATCCTGGCCCTGAATGCGGCCGTGGAAGCGGCACGCGCCGGCGAGCAGGGCCGCGGCTTTGCGGTTGTCGCCACCGAAGTGCGCAACCTGGCCCAGCGTTCGGCCGCCGCTGCGCGCGAGATCAAGACGCTGATCGGCAGCTCGGTCGAGCGGGTCGACGCCGGCGCCAGATTGGTCGACGAGGCCGGCAGCACGATGGAAGAGATCGTCACCAGCGTCAAGCGCGTGACCGACATCATGGCCGAGATCAGTTCGGCCAGCGCCGAGCAGAGCGCCGGCATCGAGCAGGTCAACAGCGCCATCGGCCGCATGGACGAGGCGACGCGCCAGAACGCCACCCTCGTCGAGCAAGCCAGCGCGGCTGCCGCCTCGCTCCAGGACGAGGCCGCGACACTGGCCGAAGTGGTCAGTGTCTTCAAAATGGAACAGCAGGCCGCGCGCGTTGTTGCGTCCACGCAGCAACGCCCCGCTTTGTCGTTGTCGGTTTGAACAGGGACAAAAATATTTCCGCTTGGGAAGATATCCTCGGTTCTAGAATTGCTTTGAGGCATTTCATCGAACCCGGATATCTCCCATGTTCAAATCTTTGTTCTCCTTCGCGCTGCTCGCCGGCGCAACCACCCAAGCCGCTGAACTGACGGCGCGCGAACAGCGCTGGCTGCAGGCGGCGGCCCCGGTCCTCTCATATTCCCAGGCACTGAAACTGCCGATCGACATCATCGTCCAGCCGCAGGCGCGCGCGACCGACGTACCGCTGGCGATGGGCTTTGCGGGCGGGCGCTGCAAGCTGGTCCTGTCGTTGCGCGGCAATCCGCAGGCCGAGGCTATCTTCGCCGGCGTACCGGCCGACGCCCAGGGCGAACTGATCGAGGCAATGGCGGCGCACGAGATCGCCCATTGCTGGCGTCACGCCCAGGGTGCCTGGAAAGCGCTGCCGGCCGGCTTCGTCGAAGACGGCGAGGAAACGGCAAGCGACAGTTCGCTGCTGGCCGTCTCGCGCGCCCTGCGCGAGTCGCGCCGCGAAGAGGCCTATGCCGACCTGGCGGCGCTGGCCTGGACCCGCCGCAACCATCCCCACTCCTACGAACGCGTCCATGGCTGGCTGGCCTCGGTGCGCGCCGGGCAGACCGCGCGCGGCGGGCATGACACCCGGACCTGGGTCGAACTGGCGCGCGACGCCGGCCGCTTCGGCAATACCGAGGCACCGTTCGAAGATGCGGCGCCGCTCTGGCGCGAAGGCCTGTTGCGCGACTAAGCGGGCGTCCACGCGGCGAGGGCAAGCTCAGCCGCATTTATGGTTTTTTCGGCAAGTGTACGTTGTCGCACAGATGTTGTGGTGGGGCCGGCGTTTAATGGTGTCATCACAACAACCGACACAAGGGACACCGCCATGAAATCGTTGCTCGCCACCTTACTGGCTACCGCAGCCGGCGCTACTTTCGCCGCCGCTCCAACTGCTGCCCCGAACCAGGATTCCGCGACCTACCGTAGCGTGACCCAGAAGGCCGCTTCCGAATACAAGCTGGCCGCCGCCAGGTGCGATGCCAAGACCGGCAACGACAAGGACATTTGCAGGGCCGAGGCGAAAGTCGAACGCGCCCGCATCGAGTCCGATGCCATCGCCCAGTACAACAATACCGAAAAAGGCCGTGCCAATGCACGCAGCAAGCTGGCCGAAGCCGAGTACGAAGTAGCCAAGGAACGCTGCGACGCCAACACCGGCGCCCAGAAGGACAGCTGCATGGCCAATGCCAAGTCGGTGCGCACCGCCGCGCTGGCCGATGCCAAGGCCGGCCGTGATGGCACGGTTGCCGCCGGCGGCGCCAACGCCGGCCTGATCGCCAGCACCGACACCAAGGATCCGGTCAAGGCCGCCGCCGTCGCCAAGTGCGAACAGACCGCCGGCGGTTCGAAAACCGGTTGCCTGGTCGACAGCAAGGGCAATGTGACGACGATGGCCGGCCGTGCCGACAACGCCACCGAGCGCGCCGCCGACAACACCCGCGCCGCCACCGCCACCGCGGTCGACAAGACCCGTGCCGTCGCTTCGACCGTGGTCGAGAAGACCAAGGACGTTGCCGCCACCGTGGTCGACAAGACCAGGGCCGTGGCTGGAGCCGTGGCCCAGAAGACCGAGAACGCCGCCGAGAACGTCGGCGACAAGACCCGCCAGACGGCCGCCAACGCCCGCGAGGAATCGCGCGAAGCCGCGGTCAAGACCGACAACGCAACCGACCGCGCCGCCGACAAGACCCGCGACGCCGGCCGTACCACCGCCATCGCCGCATCGGACACGGCCCTCACCACCAAGGTGAAAGCCAGCCTGTTCGCGCAGCCTGAACTGAAATCGCTGGGCATCCACGTCGAAACCGAAAAGGGTGTCGTCATGCTGAGCGGCTTCGTCGAAACCAGGGCCGAGGCGGACAAAGCCATCAAGGCAGCCAAGGAAGTCGAAGGCGTGACCAGCGTGAAGAGCGCCATCAAGGTCAAGTAAGCAGTAGCCCGGTCCGGCCGGACCGGCCGGAATCGTCAGTCATCCGAGCGCGCGCAGTCATCCCCGATGGCTGCGCGCGTTGTGGTATGCGCGCCGCATTCGTGCCGCCGGCCGTGTTTGCCGGCTGCGTAAACAAGTGGCCCGGCAGGTGGGCGGTTATAATTTTCAGGTGAACAAACTCGAAGCCTTTGGATACATCGTGGCGCAAGCTTCCCGCGGTGATATCACTCTCCCTACCAGCGTGAATGCCGTGCTGCGCCTGCAGCAGGCGCTCGACGATCCCGACTGTCCGCTAGACGAGGCGATCCGGCTCGTGCTGACCGAGCCTTTGCTGGCGGCGCGCACCGTGGCGCTGGCCAATTCGGCCGCCTTCGGCGGCGGCGGGCCACCGGTGACGAACGTGCGCGCGGCGATAACCCGGATGGGCTACCGGCGCCTGCAGGCGCTGGTGGCCAGCCTGGTGGTGCGCCAGTTCGGCAGCCGCATCAAGGACCCGGGCCTGCGCGCCAAGGCCGAGCAACTGTGGCAGCACACCACGCACGTGGCGGCGCTGGCCTGGTCGCTGGCGCGCCACGTGACCGGCGCTAACCCGGATACGGCCCTGTTCGCCGGCATCATCCATGAAGTCGGCGGCTTTTACCTGCTCTCGCGCGCTGACGAATTTCCCGGGCTGCTCGACGACGACCCGGAAAAATGGGGCGAGTTGTGCGAGGACGTGGTCGGCCTCGAGGTCGTGAAAAAACTGTCGGTGCCGGCGCCGGTGGCCGAGGCCATTGGCCAGTTGCGCCGCGCCTGGATCAATATGCCGCCCTCGACCCTGCTCGACACGCTGCTGCTGGCAAACCAGTACGCGCCGGTCGCGTCCCCGCTCGGCGCGGCGGCGCCCGTCGTGCCGGAGCATGCCGACAGCGCCCTCGATTTCCTCATCGACAAACAATTGCTTGACTCGGTACGCGAAGAAGCGCTTGATACCTGCAGGGCGATGGGCGGGCCGCTGCTGGTGTAAAGACCAGCCATCCAGGTCAAAGGATGGCCGGGAACCGAGGATGAGGCCAGCCGTTCTAACCACAGGAAGCTTTTCTTGGTGGAGGAACCGTGAATCCTCATATGAGGAACCTGGCGTCGAGGATCGTGCAGCTGCTATGCCTGTTCTGCCTGCTGGCGGTGCCGGCTGCCCTTGCGCAGCCCCGTCCAGCTACCTCGTCCGCCACGCTGCTGACCGTGGACGGCCCGATCGGCCCGGCCTATGCCGACTACATCGAACGCGGCATCGCCCAGGCCGCCGCCGCCGGGCGCACACTCGTCATCCTCCAGCTCGACACGCCTGGCGGACTCGACACCTCCATGCGCGTCACCGTGCGCGCCATCCTGGCAGCGCCGATGCCCGTGGCCTGTTTCGTCGCGCCCAGCGGCGCCCGTGCCGCCAGCGCCGGCACCTACATCCTCTACGCTTGTCATATCGCGGCCATGGCGCCCGGCACCAACCTGGGTGCCGCTACGCCGGTGCAGGTGGGCACCGGTCCCGATCCGCCCGGCACCGGGAAGCCGGGCGAGGGCACGCCGCGCCAGCCATCGACGCTGGAAAACAAGGCCGTCAACGACGCCGCCGCCTACCTGCGCGGCCTGGCGCAGCTGCGCGGACGCAACGTGGCCTGGGCCGAGGCCGCGGTGCGCCAATCGGTCAGCCTGTCGGCAGCGGATGCGTTGGAGGCGAAGGTCATCGACATCGTGGCGCGCGATGTGCGCGATTTGCTGGCGCAGGCGAACGGACGCGGTGTCAGCGTGCGCGGCCAGTCCTGGCGCGTCGACACCAGCGGCACCGCCGTCGCCGCCACGCCGCCCGACTGGCGCACGCGCCTGCTGGCCGCGCTCACCAACCCGAGCATCGCCCTGATCCTGCTGTCGGTCGGCGTCTACGGCCTGCTGTTCGAGTTCATGAGCCCGGGCGCCGTGCTGCCGGGCGTGATGGGCGCGATCTGCCTGCTGCTCGGCCTGTATGGCTTGCAGCTGTTGCCCATCAATTACTCGGGCCTGGCGCTGATTTTCTTTGGACTTGCGTGCATGGTGGCCGAAGCCTTCCTGCCCAGTTTTGGCGTGATCGGCTTCGGCGGCGTGATTGCCTTCGTGATCGGCGCGCTGCTCCTGCTCGACAGCGAAGCGCCGGGCTTCGGCCTGCCGCTGGGCCTGGTAGTCGGCGTCGGCGTCGTGGCCGCGCTGCTGGTTGGTGCGACGGCCCAGGTCGCCCTGCGCACGCGACGGCGGCCGCGCCCGGAAGCGCTGGCCTCGCTCGAGGGCAGCATCGGCGAAGTGCTGGGCGACGCCGCGCGCGAGGGTTGGGCGAATGTCGGCGGCGAGACCTGGCAGGTGGTGGCCGAGCGGCCTCTGGTGCGCGGCGAACGGGTACGCGTACTCGGCCGGCGCGGGCGCATGCTGCTGGTGGCGCCGCTGGATCAGGGTCCTCCCGGACGCGCGCCGCCGGCGGTATCCGGCAACGGACCACACTAGGAGACCACCATGCTGTTCGAACTGGGTTTCGGCTTGTCCTTGCTGATCATGGTGGCCTTCGTGCTGCACGCCATGTCGGTGCGTGTGCTGCGCGAATACGAACGCGGTGTCGTGTTCCAGCTGGGGCGTTTCTGGTCGGTGAAGGGGCCGGGCCTGATCATCCTGATCCCGGTGCTGCAGCAGATGGTGCGGGTCGACCTTCGCACCATCGTGCTCGACGTGCCGAAGCAGGACGTCATCTCGCGCGACAACGTGTCGGTGAAGGTGAATGCCGTGCTGTACTTCCGGGTGGTCGACCCGGAGCGCGCCATCATCCAGGTGGCCAATTATCTGGAAGCGACCAGCCAGCTGGCCCAGACCACGCTGCGCTCGGTACTGGGCAAGCACGAACTCGACGACATGCTGGCCGAGCGCGAGCGCCTGAACATCGACATCCAGCAGGTGCTCGACGCCCAGACCGACGCCTGGGGCATCAAGGTCGCCAACGTCGAGATCAAGCACGTCGACCTGGACGAATCGATGGTGCGCGCCATCGCCCGCCAGGCCGAGGCCGAACGCGAACGGCGCGCCAAGGTCATTCACGCCGAAGGCGAGTTGCAGGCCTCGGAAAAATTGATGCAGGCGGCCGAAGTGCTGGCCCGCCAGCAGGGCGCGATGCAGCTGCGCTACATGCAGACGCTGGCTACCATTGCCAGCGACAAGACGACGACCATCGTCTTTCCGCTGCCGGTCGAGATGCTGGCAACGCTCACGGCGAACCTCGAGCGCAGGGACCGCTAGCCGGCGCGCACCACACCGGCGCGCCAGGCGGGCGTACGCGCGATCATCTCGCGCGCGCGCAGCAGGCGCGTGACCGCCCGCACCGCCGGATCGGCCAGGCGTGCACGCGCGCCGGCGATGACGAACTGGCGCCGCGCCGGGATCGGCAGCGGCAGTACGCACACGCCGTCGGGCTCGGGGAAGGTCGCCAGGCGCGGCAGGATCGAGAAGCCCATGCCGCGCGCGACAAGCGCGGCGATGCTGGTGTCGTTGGCGAGCGTGCGCGTCGCTTGCGCCGTGAAGCCGGCGGCGCGGCAGCGTTTGAGGATCGCCGCGGCGCCCGAGCAGGCGAGCGCGATGAAGGGCAGGGCGCCGGCATCGGGCCAGCCGGCGGCGGGGGCCAGGCGCGTACCGGCGGGCGCGACGAGCATGTAGTCGTCGGCGAGATACGGCAGGGAGGCGAAGCCGCCGTCGACCGGCAGTTGGGCAATACCGATGTCGGCGCGGCCGTCGTGCAGGGCGGAGGTGATGTCGGTGCGTTCGTCGCAGCCGTCGTCGATGTCGACGTGGATGTGGGGATGGGCTTGCGCCAGCGCTTCGAGCGCATGCGGCAGCAGGTGGGTGCCGACGCTGCGGAAGCAGGCGATGCGCACCCGTCCGGCAAGAGCGTCCGCTTCGCGGGCAGTGCGGTACAGGTCGGCTTCGAGCCCGATGATCTGGCGCGCCTTGGCCAGCACGCGCCGGCCGGCCTCGGTCGGCGCCGAGCCTGCGCGCGAGCGCAGCAGCAACAGCACGCCCAGGTCGCGTTCGAGTTCGGCAATCGCATGGCTGATGCGGGACTGCGTACAGCCGAGTTCCGCCGCGGCGGCGCTGAAACTGCCGTGGTCGGCCACGGCGGCGAACATCTTGAGTTGGCTCAGGCGCATGGTGCCATCGAAATCGTTCATGAAGGGCCTGCAATTATCCGCCATTTCGGTTGATCCCATCGGCGCGGCGGCCGACACTGGCGCTTCCTTCACCTTGATGACAAAACGATGACACCACTGTCCCGCAATACCGCCCTGGTCCTGATCGACGTGCAGCAGGCCTTCAACGATCCCGGCTGGGGCCAGCGCAACAATCCCGACGCCGAAGAGCGTATCGCCGAGCTGCTGGCGGCGTGGCGCGCCAGCGAACGTCCCCTGTTCCACATCCAGCACCGGCGCGAGCGGGCGCCCAGCCTGTTTCATGTGGACGGCCCGGGCTTCCCGTTCAAGCCGCAGGCGCTCCCGCGCGCGGGCGAGCCGGTCCTGCACAAGGACGTCAACAGCGCCTTTATCGGGACCGACCTCGAACAGCGCCTGCGCGCCGCTGGCGTCACGGCGCTCGTGATTGCCGGCCTGACGACCGACCACTGCGTCTCGACCACCACCCGCATGGCGGGCAATCTCGGCTTCGAGACCTTCATCGTGGGCGACGCCAGCGCGACCTTCGAGCGCACCAGCGCCGACGGCGTGCACTACAGCGCCCAATTGATGCACGACGTCGCGCTGGCCAGCCTGCACGGCGAATTCGCGACGGTGGTGGCGACGCGCGAGGTAATAGCGGCGCTGGCCTGAGGCGCTGTCAGCGCGCCAGCTGTGGCTGGGAGGCGCGCGTCGACAGCAGCATCAGCGCCAGCAGCACCCCGGTGCACGCCAGGCCGGCCGCCACCCATTGCGGCGCCGCATACGAATAGCCGAGGGTCAGCGGAATGCCGCCCAGGAAGGCGCCGGTGGCGTTGCCGATATTAAAACCCGACTGGCCGAGCGAGGAGCCGAGCATCTCGGCTTCGCGCGAATGGTCGATCAGCAGCATCTGGATCGGCGGCCCCATCGCCAGCGCATTGGCGCCGGTGGCAAAGGCGAGCGCCAGCATCACCGGCTGCGACGTGGCGAACAGGCCGTTCATCAGGAGCAGGGCGGTCATCGTCGTCAACAGGATGACGATCGCGTGGATCGGCGCGAAGCGGTCGGCCAGCCTGCCCCCAAGCACCACGCCCACCGTCATGCCGACGCCAACGACCGTCATGATCAGCGGAATCTGCCTGGGCGCGAAGCGTGTCAGGTCGGTCAGGAGCGGCGCGATATAGCTGAACCAGGCGAAGAAGCCGCCGGTGCCGATCGAGGTGATCGCCAGCGCCATCCACAAACCGCGGCTGCGGAAGATGTTCAGGTCCTTGCGAAAGCCCGCGCTTGAGCGCGCTTCGATGACGGGCACCAGCTGCTTCAGGCTGATGGCCGTCAGCAGGCCGATCGCGGCCACGATCAGGAATACCAGGCGCCAGCTGAAGTTATGGCCAAGCCAGGTGCCGAGCGGGACGCCGATGACGTTGGCCAGCGTCAGGCCGGTAAACATGGTCGCCATCGCGGCGGCCACTTTCCCTTCGTCGGCCAGGCGGCTGGCGACGACCGCGCCGACGCCGAAGAAGGCGCCATGCGGCAGGCCGGCCAGGAAGCGCGACACCAGCATCAGCGAGAAATTCGGCGCCAGCGCGGACAGGGCGTTAAACACTGCAAACATCAGCATGAACCAGATCAGCACGGTGCGCGGCGGGCGCTTGGCCACCAGGCTGACCAGGGTCGGCGCGCCGACCACGACGCCGAGCGCATAGGCGGTAATCAGGTAGCCGGCCTGGGGAATCGTAATGGCGAGGCCGCCGGCGATATCGGGGAGAATGCCCATCATGACGAATTCGGTCATGCCAATGCCGAAGCCGCCAAGGGCCAGCGGAAGCAGGCTTTTCTTGATCAAAATAAGGAGTCTTTACAGGTGTGACACCGGCCGGGCGCCATGCCGGGCCGAATGGAACCGGCCACTATAGCCGGCCAGGCCCGGCGCGTCCGCTTTCGGCTTGTGATGTCGGGTATTCGGCGCCCTGATAGCGGGCCCTCACATCGTTCAGGCGTCGTTGTCGCCCAGCCAGGCGATGCGCCCGTGCCCGCCATCGTTCAGGCGCGCGATAAAGGCCGCCGCATCCGATTCGGCCAGGCTGAATGCGAACACGACCGCGTCGCCATGGCTGACCTCGAGCAGGGTGGCGCCAACCGCGTCGAGTTCGCGCCGGATCATGCCTTCCTGTGCGTACGGCGCCGTGCAGCGCAAGCTCGTATGGCGAATGATCGCCACCTTCTCGGCCTGCAGGAGCGCCTGCGCCACGCTGTCGGTATAGGCCCGCACCAGGCCGCCGGCGCCGAGCTTGACGCCGCCGAAATAGCGCACGACGGTGGCCAGCACGCCTTCCAGGTCCTGGTGGCGCAGCACGTCGAGCATCGGCCTGCCTGCCGTGCCACTCGGTTCGCCATCATCGACCGCCGCCGACTGGCCACCGGCCAGCAGCGCCCAGCAGACGTGGGCCGCCTGCGGGTGCTGGCTGCGCAGCATGGCAACGACCGGCTGCGCGCTGGCGCGGTCCGACATCGGCTGCACGCAGGCGATGAAGCGGCTCTTCTTGATCAGGAGCTCGTGGTGGACCGGGGCGATGAGGGTATGGGGCATGAACGCTGCGGGAAGCGGAAACAAAAACGCCAACCGTGAAGGTTGGCGTTTTCGCTGAATCTTTGGTAGGCCGTGCGGGATTCGAACCTGCGACCAACGGATTAAAAGTCCGCTGCTCTACCAGCTGAGCTAACGACCCGAAGAAGGCAAGATTATAGCCGGACTCTAGCGAATGTCCAAGAACTTCCTGCGTCGCCGCGCATGTTCAGGTTTCGACGTCCTTGTCTTCTCGCTTGGCATCGCGCATGGCCTCCGGTTCGAGCTTCTCGGCCTCGACGTTCATCCGGACGAAAACACCCCAGCTTGCCAGCAGGATGGCCGCTGCGACACCAATCGATGCGACATGCGGCAACAACTCCGGCTTGGTGTGCATGAACTGGAACACCCCGACCAGGCATTCGACCCCGAGCGACACGACGACCACGATCAGGAAGCGCGACAGGAAACGGCGCAGGCGGGTCGGCGAGCTCACATGCACCGCACGCTGTACTTCCTCTTCCAGCACCGTCTGGCCAAGTTCGAGGGCGGCAACGGCAATCGTCAGCAAGCCCACACATTCCAGGATGAGCCTGAAGCGCTCCTGTACCGATTGTTCGTCGCTGGGAAGCAGTGCCGACCAGATTTCGATCGCGCCCAGGACAATCAGGGCGAAGCCGCAGACAAAGAAGAGCAGGGCGATCAATACGTAGCCAAGGGCGCCGATTTTTTGCAGGTATTTCACGGAAAAGCCTCATGTTGGAATGTGTGGAAACTTTAGCATCATTGCCTGGCTTTCTTCTGTTCGGCAGGACACGCCGTCCAAAATGATGCGCCGCACAATCGCAGTGCGCCATTGACGCCATCACGCCATCGCGCAGTGCGTCGGCGAAGACCCAAACGTGCCTTTCCTCCTTGCTCGACGCTGGCACGGAGCTTGCGTATTGAAACAGGCGCAATGGAGCGCATGCGTGTCCTGCCACCGCCGGTAGAGCCCACCAAGACAATGACGTCTACCGGAACATGAATCCGTTCATGGTCGGGTAAGCGTCTTTTTTTTTGCCTGATTACATTTGGGATTGCGATGAAATATCAACAACGTGAAGCGAAGAGCGCCGCGCCAACCGGCGCCGACGAGATCAATCTCGCGCGCAGGAACATCATTCATGGCGCAGGCCTGGTAGCGGGAGGAAGCCTGTTGGGCTTGGCCACGGGCGGAGCGTGGGCGGCGGGATCGGACAAGCCGGAAAAAGAAGAAATCAGGATCGGCTTCATTCCCCTGACCGACTGCGCATCCGTGGTGATGGCCTCGGTGCTGGGCTTCGATAAAAAATATGGCGTCAAATTCGTGTTGAGCAAGGAAGCCTCCTGGGCCGGCGTGCGCGACAAACTGGCCAACGGCGACCTGGATGCGGCCCATGTTCTATATGGCCTGCTGTACGGCGTCCAGATGGGGATCGGCGGCCAGAAGAAGGACATGGCAGTGCTGATGGGCCTGAATAACAACGGCCAGGCGATCACGCTCTCGAAACAGCTGGCCGACAAGGGCGCGGTCGACGGCGCGTCGCTGGCCAAGCTGATGCGGCTTGAGAAACGCGAATTTACTTTCGCCCAGACTTTCCCGACCGGCACCCATGCCATGTGGCTGTACTACTGGCTGGCGGCAAACGGCATCAATCCGATGAAGGACGCCAAGGTCATCACCGTGCCGCCGCCGCAGATGGTGGCCAATATGCGCGTCGGGAACATGGATGGCTTCTGCGTGGGCGAGCCCTGGGGTCACCGCGCCATCATGGACGGCGTCGGCGTTACCGCCATCACCACGCAGGACATCTGGCGCGACCACCCGGAGAAGGTCCTGGGCAGCACGCTGGAATTCGCGAAAAAGCATCCGAACACCTGCCGCGCGATGATCGCCGCCATCCTCGAGGCCGGCAAATGGATCGACGCGTCGCTGGCCAACAAGAACAAGATGGCCGAGGTCATCGCCGCCAAGTCGTATGTCAACACCAGCAAGGACGCGATCGACCAGCGCATCATGGGCCGCTACCAGAATGGCCTCGGTAAAACCTGGGACGACCAGAACCACATGAAGTTCTATAACGAGGGCATGGTCAACTTCCCCTACCTGTCGGACGGCATGTGGTTCATGACCCAGCATCGCCGCTGGGGCCTGCTGAAGGACGATCCGGACTACCTGGCCGTGGCCACCTCGGTCAACCAGGTCGACCTGTACAAGGACGCCGCCACCATGACAAAGACGCCGATCCCGAAAAGCCTGCTGCGCACCTCGAAGCTGATGGACGGCGCCGTTTGGGATGGCAAGAATCCGATAGCCTACGCCGCCTCGTTCAAGATCAAGACCTGATCGTCACCTTGCCAGAGAAGGAAACGCCATGAGCGCCATGTTGAAACCCGAACGCCATGCGCGGCCAGCCGTCGCGGTGATCGCCACGGCCGCCGCCGTCGCCGATGCCGTCGCCGACAGCCCCGCGCCGAAGGCAGCGCCGCGCAAGAAGGTGTCCACCGGCACGCGCGGCATGCAGCTGTTTGCCACGGCAGTCAAATTGGCCGTGCCGCCGCTGATGGGCATCGCGCTGGTGCTCCTGGTCTGGCAAATCATCGCGGCCCGGAACACTGCCTTCCCGTCGCCGCTGGTGACGTTCAAGGCAGCGCTGGAACTGTTTGCGGACCCGTTCTACCGCAACAGCCCGAATGACCAGGGCATCGGCTGGAACGTGCTGGCATCCTTGCAGCGCGTGGCGGTGGGCTTCGGCCTGGCGGCGCTGGTCGGCATTCCGCTCGGCTTCATGATTGGCCGGGTGAAGTTCATCGGCAGCATGTTCGGCCCCATCATCAGCCTGCTCAAACCGGTGTCGCCGCTGGCCTGGCTGCCGATCGGCCTCTTGGTGTTCAAGTCGGCCGACCCGGCCGCGATCTGGTCGATCTTCATCTGCTCGATCTGGCCGATGGTTATCAACACTGCCGTCGGCGTACAGCGCGTGCCGCAGGATTACATGAACGTGGCGCGCGTGCTGAACCTGTCCGAATGGAAGGTGTTAACCAAGATCCTGCTGCCGTCGGCACTGCCCTACATCCTCACCGGCGTGCGCCTGGCGATCGGCACCGCCTGGCTGGTGATCGTGGCGGCGGAAATGCTGACCGGCGGCGTGGGCATCGGCTTCTGGGTGTGGGACGAGTGGAACAACCTGAACGTTTCGCACATCATCATCGCCATCGTCATCATCGGCGTGGTCGGCTTGCTGCTGGAGCAGGCACTGATGGCGCTGGCCCGTGCACTCACCCACGAACAAGTAGCTGACTGAAGGACGCGATCATGAATGCTCCGAATCCGAATCCGAAATTCATCGACATCTCCAAAGTGGAAATGGCCTTCCACACCAAAAAGGGCGTCTTCCAGGCGCTGCAGGGCATCGACCTGGCGGTGCGCAAGGGCGAGTTCGTGACCCTGATCGGGCACTCGGGCTGTGGCAAGTCGACGCTGCTGAACCTGATCGCCGGCCTGCTCAAGCCGACCGGGGGCGTGCTGCTGTGCGCGAATCGCGAAATCGCCGGGCCGTCGCCGGAGCGCGCGGTGGTATTCCAGAACCACTCGCTGCTGCCTTGGCTGACCTGCTACGAGAACATCCACCTCGGCGTGGAGCGCGTCTTCGGCCGCACTGAAAATCGTGGCGAGCTGCGCCAGCGCACCCTCGATGCGCTGGCGCTGGTGGGATTGACGAGTGCCGGGACCAAGCGCCCGCATGAAATCTCGGGCGGGATGAAGCAGCGCGTCGGCATCGCCCGTGCACTGGCGATGCAGCCGAAGGTGCTCTTGATGGACGAACCCTTCGGCGCCCTCGATGCGCTCACCCGCGCCCACCTGCAGGACGAATTGCTCAAGATCGTCGCCGCCACCAGGTCGACCGTGGTCATGGTCACCCACGACGTCGACGAAGCGGTGCTGCTGTCGGACCGGATCGTCATGCTGACCAATGGCCCGGCCGCCACCATCGGCGAGATCGTCGAGGTGCAGCTGAAAGGTCCGCGCGACCGCGTCGCGCTGGCCCAGGACGCGCGCTATACCGAACACCGTAAAGCGGTGCTGGAGTTCTTGTATCGCAAACAGGTGCATCCGGTGGCGCAAGCTGCCTGAGGCCGGCGAGGGCAGGGACAAAAAACGTCAAGCCGTGAAGGTTGGCGTTTCATTGGCTTTGTTGCACAAATCTGCCCACTGCACCTGAACGGGAGCGCGGATAAACCAGCGACATGCGTGCGCCGGCAAAAACGAAGTATCGAACGACCAACTGGAAAGAGTACAACGCAGCGTTGAAGGCGCGTGGCTCGCTGCTCATCTGGCTGGACAAGGACATGTGCTGGCACGGCAGTGCCAGCGGCAAGCGGGGTTGAAGCCCAAAGTACGACGAGGCGGCGATTCAGTTCTGCCTGACGATCAAGGGACTGTTCAATCTGCCCCTGCGTCAGGCGATGGGGATGTCGCAAAGCCTGCTCATGCTGACCGGTCTGGACTGGCAGGTTCCCGACTTCAGCACCGTCATCCGGCGCCAGAAGCACTTGGCGGTAACGATCGGGGCGCAGCCGACGACGACAGGATTGCACCTTCTGGTCGACAGCACCGGCATCAAGATGCTCGGCGAAGGCGAATGTAATACGAAGAAACACGGCGCCGACTACCGTCGCCAGTGGCGCAAGGTCCATCTTGGCATCGATGCGACTACGCTGGAAATCCGGGCCATCGAAGTGAGCGACCGGCGACCGGCGACCGGCGACGCGCCGATGCTGCCGTGCCTGCTCGACCAGATTGCCGATGACGAGGCCATCGCGAGCGTGAGTGGCGATGGCGCCTACGACACGAAAGGCTGTCATGAGGCCATTGCGCAGCGCAGTGCGGAAGCGATCATCCCAACGCGCAGAAATGCCAAGCCATGGAAAGATCCGCGCCGCGGCGCCGCAGCGCGTAATGCCATCCTGAATGCCACGCGCAGGCTTGGCCGGAAAATTTGGAAAAAGTGGACCGGTTATCATCGACGCAGCCTGGTTAAAACCAAAATGCGTTGCTTCAAGCTGCTCGGTGAACGCGCCATGGCGTGTGACTTCGACCTTCAGGTCGCCGAACTGCAGGTGCGTGCCGCAATCCTCAATCGCTTCACGCGACTGGGGACGCCTACTACGGTGGTCGTGCCATAAATCCGGCTGGGGGTTTGGGGTATTACGCGCTGAGCGTATTTATGCAACAAAGCTCCCGATGGCGTAAAGAGAAAGGGGCTGCCTTCCGACCAGTGGAGCAGGGAGCCGGATTTAAAAGCGAGCATACGGAGGAGATGATTCAGGTCTGCTCTCATCGCTTCCCAGCCATAATCCAGCTGTCGGAATTGATGAGGGAAAGAACAGTGCTATGGGATAACTACTTAGATTTCCGAGAACAAAAAAGGCGCCATGATCACTCATGACGCCTTCATTGCTACTGCTAAATTCTTTGGTAGGCCGTGCGGGATTCGAACCTGCGACCAACGGATTAAAAGTCCGCTGCTCTACCAGCTGAGCTAACGACCCGAAGAGGCAGCATTATAGCTGGCGATTGTCGTTTGCGCTAGTGCCAATGCGCCAACCCACGCCAGCCTAGGAGGACGACAGCGCCGCCGTCGCCTTCAGCACTTCCTCGGCCGTCGTCGCGCCCTCGATGATCTTCATTGCGCCGGCGATGCGCAACGGCTTCATGCCATCGACGACACTCTGCTGGCGCAGTCCCGCCAGGTCGGCCGCGTCGCCAATCAAACGGGTGAAGTCTTCCGACACCGTCAGCAACTCGTACAGCCCGGTCCTGCCGCGGTACCCGGTCTGGCGGCATTCTGGGCAGCCGATAGGACGATAGACCGTCGCCGGCTTGGGAAGGTTCCACGATCCGCCCAGGCTCGCCCACCCGTCGTCGCTCAGCTCGCCATCGGGCGCCTTGCAGTCCGGGCACAACGTGCGTACCAGGCGCTGGGCCATGACGCCGATCAGCGTCGCTTCCAGCAGGTAGTCGGGCACGCCCAGTTCCAGCAGGCGCATCACTGCCGAAGGCGCGTCGTTGGTGTGCAGGGTCGACAGCACGAGGTGGCCGGTCAGTGAGGCCTGGATCGCCATCTCGGCGGTTGCCAGGTCGCGGATCTCGCCGACCATGATGATGTCCGGATCTTGCCGCATCAGCGCGCGCACGCCATCGGCAAAGGAGAGGTCGATGCCGGGCTGCACCTGCATCTGGTTGAACGAGGCCTCGACCATTTCGATCGGGTCTTCCACCGTGCAGACGTTCACTTCATTCGTCGCCAGGGCTTTGAGGGTCGTGTACAGCGTCGTCGTCTTGCCCGAGCCGGTCGGTCCGGTGACGAGGATGATGCCGTGCGGACGGTTCGTCAGCGCATCCCAGCGCGCGGCGTCGTCGGGCGGGAAGCCCAGTTCGGGCAGTGTCTTGACGACCACTTCTGGATCGAAAATACGCATCACCAGTTTTTCGCCGAACACGGTCGGCATCGTCGACAGGCGCAGTTCGACTTCCTGGCCGCTGGCGGTCCGGGTCTTGATGCGGCCGTCCTGCGGGCGGCGCTTTTCGATGACGTCCATCCGGCCCAGCAGTTTTATGCGCGCCGTCATGGCCAGCATCACCGCCGCCGGCACCTGGTAGACCTGGTGCAGTACGCCGTCGATGCGGAAACGGATGACCGCGATCTCGCGTTTCGGTTCCAGGTGGATGTCCGAGGCGCGCTGCTCGAAGGCGTAGCCCCACAGCCAGTCGACGATGTTGACGATGTGCTGGTCGTTGGCGTCGAACTGTTTATTTGCCTTGCCGAGCTCGACCAGTTGCTCGAAGTTGCTGCGTAGCGCGAGGTCCTGGGCGTTGCTTTTACTGGCGTCGCGGATCGATTTCGCCAGGCTGAAGAACTGGGAAATGTATTGCGAGATATCGAGCGGATTGGCCAGCACGAGTTCGATGCGCCGGCGCGACACTTTCGCGATTTCCGCTTCCCATTCGGTCGCAAACGGGTCGCTGGTTGCCACCGTCAAGCTCGTCGCGCTGATGTCGACCGGCAGGATATTGAAACGCGCCGCGTAGCTGGCCGACATCACGTCCGCCACCCGGGTGAAATCGATTTTCAAGGGGTCGATGCGAATAAAAGGGATGCCGACCTTGGCCGCGCACCATTCGCTGAGGATGTCGAGCGTCAGCAGGCGGTGCGGCGGCTGGTGCGAGACCAGCTTGCACTGGGCGATGCTGGTCAGCGGGTGCATCGAGCCCACCGCGTTTTTCAGGATGCCCTGGGCCTGGGCGAAGTGCGCCTTGACCCTGTCTTTCTCGACAATGCCGTCGGCCAGCAGCCACGAGAAAATGGTTTGCAGGTCGAGCTTGCGTGGCCGCGCGGGGCTGCGGGCGAGGGAAGCGGGCTGGGGTGCGTTGGCGTTCATGTTCCCTCGTTGTCCGGCAATGGTTAGCGCGCAGCCTCGATGCCCTTGACCCAGGATTTCGCCGGCAGCTTGGTGGCGGCGACGATCTCGGCGGCACGTGCGGCCAATGCTCCGCTGTCGAGTTCGGGGCGCGCCTTGAAGCACAGGGCAACGACGTTCCCGTCATGCACTTCCGGCAGGCAGATCACGTGGTCGAACGCGAATTTCATCGCCTTAATGTTCTTGTTGTAGCTCAGGTGGTCGCCGAACAGGTTGACGGTCATGACGCCTTGCGCGGTCAGGCAATCGTTGCAGGCGGCGTAGAACTCGGGGGTGTCGAGCACCGGGCCGCGCGCGGTGGCGTCGTACAGGTCGCACTGGAGCACGTCGAAGGCGCCGTGGTTGGCCGGGTCGTCGACGAAGTCGAGCGCGTCCATCTCCAGGACCTGCAGGCGCTCGTCCTGCGGCGGCATTTTGAACATCGTGGTGCAGATGGCGATCACCGAGGCATTCAGTTCGACGGCTGTGACCTGCGCCTCGGGGAACTGGCGGTAGCAGTATTTGGTGAGGGTGGCCGAACCGAGGCCGAGCTGGGCGATCCGGCCCGGGGCATCCAGAAATAACATCCAGGCCATCATCTGCTGCGCGTACTCGAGCTCCGGCCAGTCCGGCTTGCGGATGCGCATGGCGCCTTGCACCCATTCGGTGCCGAAGTGGAGATAGCGCACGCCGTCCTGTTCGGACAGGGTCACGGGCGCGAATTTTGGCTTGCGCGCGGGACGGCGCGAGGATTCGGCTTGTTCGATGGATTTGCGTTTGATGAGCATTGGGCGACCTGGTTGAATCGCCCTATTATCGCGGGAGGGGTTCCCCGTACGCAAGCACCACGGCAGGAGGCCGGTGCGGAGAAGGAGGGGGCTTCCTCCGCACCGATTACAACAATGGTGTTAAATCAGTACTGCGCCGGCTCGACCGACACACGCAAGGGAATACGGTTGCCCGGATCGCGCTGCATGAAGGCGGTATGGTTCTGGCCGCGGTATTCGTAGGTCACGTCATAGCCCGTGGTGCGCGATTCGACGGCGTCGACGGTACGGCACTGGCGCACGGCCTGTTCCTGTACGCCGTTGTAATCCTGGCGGCCATTGTTGTCGACGCGGTCGCCGACCACGGCGCCGGCGATGGCGCCGGCGGCGGTCGCGGCGACCCGGCCATTGCCGCTGCCGATCTGGTTACCGAGCAGGGCGCCGGCGATGCCGCCGACGATCGAGCCGCCAGCGCTGCGCTGCTGCTGCACCGGCACCTGCTGGTAGTCGGTGCGGCATTCCTGGCGCGGCGCGCGGATCTGCTCGACGCGCGGCTGCACGCGCACAACGCGGCCGAAGTCTTCGAATTCGACAGCCTGGGCGAGCGGCAGGGCGCACAGCCCCAGGGCGGAAATCATCAGTTTGGTTAGCACGTTCATGGAGAACCTCGTCGTTGGTGCTGCTAGTTAGGGATCTACGTCCACCCATGTATGTTAATCCCGGTGTGCGTGTTGCTGCGATCTGTGTGGCAACAAAATGTAACAGCCGTGCAAATCGGGCGGGAGGGCGTCCAGAATGGAAAATCACACCAAACAAGCCTGTTTCTGCTCGAAAAGCGGCAGTTTCTATCGAAATTACGCCTTGTCGATACATTCGGGTTGCTTCGGCTATCACAAAACGTTACCCTTACAGGTTAAGGGTTATTGGCGCGTGGAAACGATTTAGGAGAACAGCGTTGCCGCCCGGGCAGGCATGGTGGAACGGCCGCGGCGATTCGAACCAACCATCAGGTCGACTTGAGGGAAAAATGAGTATGTTGATGAGAGTGCCGTCCAATCTTGTGCAGTCCATTCGCGCCTACCGTGTGCCGGAACTGCAGGAGGAGGCGGTGCGACTGGGCCACCATTTCCTGTACGCGCATTGCGCGAATACGCTGACCAAGCAACAGGTGTGCGCCCGCATCGGCGAGAACTTTTATTTCAATAAGCCCTGCAGCAAGAACTTCGACGCCCTGCGCAACTGCCTGACCAACACGGTGGCCGAGGCCGGCCCCCAGCCGGGTTTCCTTGTCGTGCTGGAGCAATTGCCAAGTACGCAGAAATTCGACAAGGAAGCACGCGAGACCCTGCTCGACGTCTTCCGCGACGCGGCCGAATTCTGGGCCGAAAAGAAAGTCCCGTTCCGCGTTTTTTACTCCTTCGAAGTCGACCTGACGGCGCCGCGGTAAGCCTGGCCAGCCTCCCCGGGCGGCGGCAAGCCCCGGGGCTTGCGGTACAATGCGCGCTATGAAAAACATCGTCATCCTCATTTCTGGCCGCGGCAGCAACATGGAAGCGCTTGTCCGCGCCGCGCAGTCGGAAGGGTGGCCGGCCAGGATCGCGGCAGTGATCAGCAACCGGCCGGATGCCGCGGGACTGGCCTTCGCGCAAGCCCATGGCATCGCGACCGCTGTCGTGCCGAGCAAGCAATTCGGCAGCCGCGCCGAGTTCGACGCGGCCCTGCGCCAGGAAATCGACCGTTTCACGCCCGACCTCGTCGTGCTGGCCGGCTTCATGCGGATTTTGACCAGTCGTTTCGTGGAACATTATGCGGGGCGCATGCTGAACATCCACCCGTCGCTGCTGCCGGCATTCCCGGGCCTGGCAACCCATCGCCAGGCGATCGAGGCCGGCGTGCCGGAGCATGGCGCGACGGTGCATTTCGTCACCGCCGAGCTGGACCATGGACCGATCGTCGCCCAGGCGCGCATCGATGTGCTGCCCGGCGACACCGAAGACCAGCTCGCGGCACGCGTGCTGGTCGAGGAACACAAGCTCTACCCCTATGCCGTGCGCCTGTTCGTTGAAGACAGGCTCAGTATTGAACATGGCGAAATGCGCGTCCCAAACACGCGCCTCGCCGACACCATCAGCAGTTAATCAAGGATTTTCATGAGATTACCACCAGCAATTCTCGGCAGTACCGAAGAGGTACTGCGCGAGATCTTGCGCTTTACGGCGCCGGCCGACGTCACCCTGTCGCGTTATTTCAAGGACCACCAGCGTCTCGGTTCGCGCGAGCGCGGCGTCGTCGCCGAAGCGGTGTACGCCGTCCTGCGCAACAAAACCTTCTTCACCGATTTCGGCGGCACCGGCGGTACCCCGTCGATGCGCCGTCTGGCCCTGCTGGGCCTGTCGGAAACGGCTGGCATCGAGTCGCTCAGCGGCCTGACCGACGAGGAAACCGAGTTCCTGACCCGCATCAAGGAAATCGACCGCAAGCTGCTGCCGCCCCTGGCGCAAGCGAACATGCCGCAGTGGCTGTACGAGAAGCTCGTGGCCCAGTATGGCGAAGCGGAAGCGAAAGAACTGGCTGCCGTGCTGAACACGCCGGCGCCGCTCGACCTGCGCGTCAATACGATCAAGGCCAACCGCGACGACGTCATCGCCAAACTGGCCGAGGCGCCGATTGTCGCCGAGCCGACCCCGTATTCGCCGCTCGGCCTGCGCGTGATGAAAAAGCCGACGCTGCAGAACCTGCCTTTGTTCAAGGATGGCGCGATCGAGGTGCAGGACGAGGGCAGCCAGGTACTGGCCCAGATCGTGGCCGCGCGCCGTGGCGAGATGGTGGTCGATTTCTGTGCCGGCGCCGGCGGCAAGACGCTGGCCCTGGGCGCGACGATGCGCAATACCGGCCGCCTGTACGCGTTCGACGTGTCGGAAAAGCGCCTGTCGAAGCTGAAGCCGCGCCTGGCGCGCAGCGGCCTCTCGAACGTGCACCCGGTCCTGATCGCGCACGAACGCGATGCGAAGATCAAGCGCCTGGCCGGCAAGATCGACCGCGTGCTGGTCGACGCGCCGTGCTCGGGCCTGGGTACCCTGCGCCGCAATCCCGACGTCAAATGGCGCCAGCCCGAGTCCGCCGTGGCCGAGATGCAGGAAAAGCAGGCAGCCATCCTCGACGGCGCCGCGCGCCTGCTCAAGGGCGGCGGCCGCCTGGTATACGCCACCTGCTCGCTGCTGAACGAAGAAAACGAGTTCATCGTCGAGCAGTTCATCGCCGCGCACCCGGATTTCGATCTGGTGCCGATGAGCAAAGTGCTGGCCGAGCAGAAGATCGATCTGGAGATGGATCAGTACCTGAAGCTCTTGCCGCACAAGCACGGGACCGACGGTTTCTTCGCTGCCGTACTGGAGCGCAAGCCAATGGCCCCGAAAAAGCCGAAGGCCGAGGCTGTCGAAGCGGACGACGCGTCGGCTGACGACGCAGCAACTGCAGAAGCGTAATCGAGGAGCCGCGCCCAGATGCCATTGACCGACCTGTTGCAGGATTTATTAGAGGACATCAGCAATCCGCGCATCCTGTGGCAGGCACTGGCCATCATCGGCGCGGTCGTGATTGGTTTGCTGGCGGCGCGCTTCATCCGGCGCAGCTGGCTGCACGAGGACGAATCGCGCAACGCCCTGCATCGCATTGGCGTGGAGGGCTTCGGCCGGGTGCTGGCGCCGCTCCTGATCGCGGGGCTGGTCTGGGGCGCCAAGTTGTTCCTGGCGCGGCAACAGAGCGTGCACCTGCTCAGCGTGGCGCTGCCGCTGTTCACCTCGATGGCCTTGATTCGCATCGTGTTCTACCTGCTGCGGCGCGTGTTCGCGCGCCACGGGCAGATCGGCACGGCGCTGCAAACCTTCGAAAAGATTCTGGCGCTGATCGTCTGGGTGGGCGTTGCGCTGTACCTGACCGGCATGTGGCCCGACCTGATCGCCTTCCTCGACCACAAGGAACTGCCGATCGGGAAGGCACGCCCATCGCTGCTCGATATCCTGCAAGGCCTGGTATCGGTCGTGGTGCTGATGATGCTGGCCCTGTGGGCGGGCGCCGCGCTCGACGACCGCCTGATGGGCCTGGAAGGCCTGCACACCTCGTCGCGGGTGGTATTGGCGCGCATGAGCCGTGCACTGCTGATCCTGGTTTCGGTGCTGGTCAGCCTGCGCCTGGTCGGGCTCGACCTCACCGTGCTGTCGGTCTTCGGCGGGGCGCTCGGCGTCGGTCTCGGTCTGGGCATGCAACGCATTGCCAGCAACTATGTGTCGGGCTTCATCATCCTGCTCGAGCGCAGCCTGTCGATCGGCGACCCGATCACGGTCGATAAATATTCCGGCCGCGTCACGCGCATCAACACGCGCACCACGGTGCTGCACGCGCTTGACGGCACGCAAACCCTGCTGCCGAACGAAATGCTGATCACCGGCGTGGTGCTGAACCAGTCCGGCACCAACAAGGCCGTGCGCCTGAACACGCGCCTGACGGTGGCCTACGATAGCGACCTCAACGAGATAATGGCTCTGCTGGTGCGCCAGGCTGATGGCGTCGAGCGCGTCATCGAAGACCCGGCGCCCGCGGTGCAGCTGAACGCTTTCGGCCCCGCCGGCTACGAGCTGGAACTGGCCTTTTCGATCATCGATCCGGAGAACGGTACCGGCAATGTGATCTCCGCGGTCAACAAGAATATCTATGCCTTGGTGCATTCCGGAGCGATCCGTTTGGGCTTGCCGCCACAAATTCCCCAAGTCTGATGCACATCTGGCACGGATGTGGCGCACAGTGCGCGATGTGGCGCAATTTACTGCGTCCATCGTGCCGTGCGTCATGAGAAGTGCGTAGAATGCGGATTGCGGACCGGTCTGACCGGCCCCGCGCGACCTCCCCCCAGAAAAGACGGCGCGCCCAGACAGCAATTACCTTGGAGCCTTAATGAGCTTTAGCAACATCCTGCATTCCGTACTGGAATTCCTGAATACCGGCTTGGTCGGCCTCTCCGGCTGGGAAGTCGTACTGTATACGCTGATCGTTACCCACATCACCATTGCCAGTGTCACGATTTACCTGCACCGCCACCAGGCGCACCGCGCGCTGGAGCTGCACGCCATTCCGAGCCATTTCTTCCGCTTCTGGCTGTGGCTGACCACGGCCCAGATCACCAAGGAGTGGGCGGCGATCCACCGCAAGCACCACGCAAAATGCGATACCGAGGAAGACCCGCACAGCCCGGTCACGCGCGGCATCAAGAAGGTGCTGCTCGAAGGCGCCGAGCTGTACAAGATTGAAAGCAAGAACGCGGAAACCCTGGCCAAGTACGGCCATGGCACGCCGGACGACTGGCTCGAGCGCAACGTGTACAGCAAGTACAGCCTGGCCGGCGTTATCGCGCTGCTCATCATTAACTTCACGCTGTTCGGCGTCATCGGCATTACGATCTGGGCGATCCAGATGATGTGGATCCCGATCACTGCGGCCGGCATCATCAATGGCCTGGGCCACTGGTGGGGCTACCGCAATTACGATTGCGCCGATGCGGCCACCAACATCTTCCCGTTCGGCATCCTGATCGGTGGCGAGGAATTGCACAACAATCACCACACCCACGCCACCTCGGCCAAGCTGTCGAGCAAGTGGTACGAGATCGACATGGGCTGGGCGTATATCCGCACCCTGGAGCTGATCGGCCTGGCAAAAGTGAAGAAAGTCGCACCGGAGCCGAAGTTCGCCAAGGGCAAAACCGTGGCCGACCTCGACACGCTGCAGTCGGTCATCACCAACCGTTACGACGTGATGGCGAAGTATGCCAAGTCGGTGAAAAGCGCCTTCCATGAAGAGTTTGAACACCTGAAACACAAGGCCGAGCTGGAAAAGCCGTTCCTGAAGTCGTCGCGCAAGTTGTTGCAGCGTGAGCCGGCCAAGCTGGAACTGTCGCAAAAAGAACAGCTCATCGAGCTCTTCAAGCACAGCAAGGCACTGGAAACGATGCACCAGATGCGCGTGGAACTGGGCGCGATCTGGGAACGTTCGCACTCGACCCGCGACCAGCTGCTGCAGCAGTTGCAGGACTGGTGCACGCGTGCCGAAGCTTCGGGCATCAAGTCGCTGCAGGAATTCTCGCTGCGGCTGCGCAGCTACGCATAACGCGCAGCTTCAGGTGCGTCGATGAAAAACGGCTCCCTCGGGAGCCGTTTTTTTATGGTGTTTTATCTGTCACACATGTTTTATCTTTCAAACGGGTTCGATGTTCAGATCCGCTTCAGCTGCACGATGCGCTGGCGCGTCAGCGCGGCCTTGACCGAGTTGAGATCGGTGCGCAAACCTGCCACGGCAAGGAAGGGGCGCCAGGCGTCGCGGTAGGCAAGCCAGGCGCGCTCGGCGTTGCGGACATCCTTGCGTGAGACCGTCGAGGGGCCGATACGTTCCGGATGCTGATCCTGTTCGGATGGCGTGGCCATTACCTTCCGGTATTCCCTGTTCAACTCGCGGTCGATCTCTGCCAGTTGCGCCGCGTTGAAGCGGGGCAGCTGGCCGCTGGCCGCCGCCAGCAGCGTCTCCATGAATTCGTTGTCGCGGCGTCCCGTGTGCCGGATCGAGAACGCGGCCCCCGCAGTGCCGCTGATGTCCACCTCGCCAGCCGAGATCCGGTTGAATGCCACGGCGGCGCTGCGCAAGCGCGAGAAGGGCTGGCGCGCCGCGGGCGGCAAACTGGCCGCGAAGCGATCGAGCCGTGCGCTGCGGACACGGTCGGCGCGGCCTTCGCCAATGGCGGCGCACGCGGCGCCCATGCGGCTGCTCGTGACGTGATCGCACAAGTCGAAGGGCTGGCGGTCGGAGACGGCGGCAGGAGAGGCAAGGTAGGCGACCCGACCTTCCATTTCGGCCTTGGCAGTGTCGAGTTTGCACGCATGGTAAATCGCACGCTCGGTACTGCGGGCGGTGCCGTAGCCGTTTGCATGCAGCATCATGAGGACGGCATCGTCGCCGCTCCCCTCGGCGCAGGCCCGCACCTGGCGCCACTCGGCGGGCGAGGCGCTTTCCTGGTCGCGTTTTTGGTAGTACAGGTCGGTCGCATCGCAGCGCAGCTTGCCGGCGTTGAGCGGCGCGCGTGGCGGCGCCGGGCGCTCGACCCGTATGCAGTGGCGATACCAGTCTTCACTCTTCTCGAATGCAATGCCGAAGCCGTCCGTGTTCGGATACGCAGCAGCGGCCGGCTCGGCGGCACCCGTATTGCATGACCACGCCAGGAAGGCAGCCAGGACAGCTGAGCGCAGGGCATGGGGAGGGCGCGGCATGGAGGGAAATGTCGGGTTCGAAACCCTTTCACTATACGCGTTAGGAATTGCTAAAAAATCACCGATTGTCACAGCCGGCGTATAAATACAAAAAAGCCGCACACTTGCGTGGGCGGCTTTTCTTGTACAGCGCCAGGATCGATTACTTGATCTTGGTTTCTTTGTACGGAACGTGCTTGCGAGCTTTCGGGTCGAACTTGATGATTTCCATCTTCGCCGGCATCGTGCGCTTGTTCTTGGTGGTGGTGTAGAAGTGACCAGTACCTGCGGTCGATTCCAGCTTGATTTTGTCGCGGCCAGTTTTTGCCATGATAGCTCCCTAATTAAACTTTGATGCCACGAGCGCGCATGTCGACCAGAACTGCATCGATGCCCAGCTTGTCGATCACGCGCAGGCCGGCGTTCGACAAACGCAGCGAGACCCAGCGGTTTTCCGATTCAACGTAAATGCGACGGTTCTGCAGGTTAGGCAGAAAACGGCGTTTCGTTTTGTTGTTTGCGTGGGAGACGTTGTTGCCAACCATCGGACCCTTGCCAGTAACTTGGCAGACACGTGCCATAGCGCACTCCTTAGATAAATAAACTTCCGAATTCGGAAAAACGAGAGTATAGCGTGAAAACCATCACGGAATCAATCACTTGCAGAAAACAAGTGTGTCATGCTCATGTGAGAAAATTTAACAATTGCGAAATCGGTGCTATGGTCTTGTTTTGACGTAGTTAATTCAACAGGGGCGCTATAGCTGCCCATGCTCCGCGAAGGAATGCACCTGTGTCCCCGCTACCACAAAATGGTCGAGCACGCGCACGTCGATCAGGCCCAGGGCCTGGGTCAGGCTGCGTGTGAGCTTGATGTCGGCGTCGCTCGGCTCGGCCATCCCGGAAGGGTGGTTGTGAGCAAGCATCACGCCCGAGGCGTTGCGGCGCAGTGCGGCCATCACGACCTCCCTCGGGTAGACGCTGGTGTGGGTGAGGGTGCCGCGAAACATTTCCTGGGCGTCGATCAGGCGGTTCTTCACATCGACGAACAGGACGACGAAGGATTCATAGGCCTGCAAGCCGAACTTGCCGCGCAAATAGGTTTTCACGACGTCGGGCGAACACAGCCCGTGGCGGAAGAATTCTTCCGAGATCGCGCGGCGCGACAACTCCATCACCGCCTGCAGCTGCGCATACTTGGCCGGGCCCAGGCCGTGCACCTGCGAAAATTCCTGGGGCGTCGCATGCAGCAAGGCCTGCAGCGAGCCGAAGTGCTCCAGCATGTGGCTGCCGAGCTGGACCGCGCTGCGTCCGCGCACGCCGACGCGCAGGAAAATGGCCAGCAATTCGGCGTTCGACAAGGCGGCCGAGCCTTCGCGCGCGAGCCGTTCGCGCGGCCGGTCCTGTTCCGGCCAATCGTTGATGCCCATGGTGCTCCACTGTGGTTGAGGGAAGGGCCGATTATGGGCATCCGGATAATTCCGGTGCTGATCTGGCGCGCACGTGCGCCATCTGGCGCCGCCCGAGTCAATGCGCTGACGGTTCGTTGCGGGAAGACTCGAAACTGACCGGCGCCGTGCCGCCCCTGCGCCGGATGACGACGGTGCCCGCCAGCTTGTCGTGCCAGCCCTGTTTCTTCGTGTCGATCAGGGCGGCGCCGACGCGCGCCCAGAAGCCGGCGTATTCGTACTGCGTTTCATCGATCACTGTCAGGCCCGGGAAAGCGGCCGGAGCGGCCGCGAGCCACGGTAGCATTATGTGGGCCGCCGTGGAATCGATGCGCAGGCGCTACACTCGCGCGCTAAAACGATTTCTCCAGCGGCATGTGCTGCCAAAAAAAGCAGCGCCCGGAGGCGGGAACGGGCGCCAGGCTTTACAATAGCGGTTTGCCTGCCACAACGAATACCATGTCCAACGCTTCCCCTGTCGTCACCGAATCGGCCTACCTGACCCTGCACTACCGGCTTGCCGGCGCGGATGGCACCGACATCGTCACGACCTTCGGCACCAACCCGGCCACGCTGATGCTGGGCCAGAACCAGCTCGCGCCTTTCCTCGAAGAGCGCCTGCTCGGCATGGCGGAAGGCGAACACAAGACGTTCACCCTGAGCGCGCAAGAGGCGTTCGGCGAGCGTAATCCGGAGCTGATCCAGTGGGTGTCGAAGCAGACGCTCGACGACAACTCGGTGCCGGGCGCCGACTACAAGGCGGGCGACCTGGTCGACTTCGCGGCGCCGGGCGGCGGGCGCTTTGCCGGCATGCTGCGCGAGATGCGCGATGACGCAGCCCTGTTCGACTTCAACCACCCGCTCGCCGGCCAGCACCTGCATTTCGAAGTCAAACTGATTTCGGTCCTGTAACAGGAGTGACGATGGAAAACATGGAAAACGAGATTCTGCTTGCCCAGCCGCGCGGCTTTTGCGCCGGCGTCGACCGTGCTATCGAGATCGTCGAACGCGCCCTGCTGCAGTTCGGCGCGCCGATCTATGTGCGTCACGAGATCGTTCACAATGCCTATGTCGTGGACGACCTGCGCAATAAAGGCGCGATCTTCATCGAAAAGCTCGACGACGTCCCGGCCGGCAACACGCTGGTGTTTTCGGCGCACGGCGTCTCGAAAGCCGTGCGGCTCGAGGCGGAGTCGCGTGGTTTGAAAATTTTCGATGCTACCTGCCCCCTGGTTACCAAGGTGCACGTGGAAGTATCGAAGATGCGCAAGAGCGGCGCCGAGATCATCATGATCGGCCACGACGGCCACCCGGAAGTCGAAGGCACGATGGGCCAGGCGGAAGAGGGCATGCACCTGGTCGAGACCGTCGACGACGTGGCGACCCTGCAGGTGGCCAATCCCGACAACCTGGCCTATGTCTCGCAGACCACGCTGTCGGTCGACGACACCGCCGAGATCATCGCGGCCCTGAAAGCGCGCTTCCCGAGCATTTCGGAACCAAAAAAGGGCGACATCTGCTACGCCACCACCAACCGCCAGGAAGCCGTGAAATTCATGGCGCCGCAAGTGGAAGTCGTGGTCGTGGTCGGCAGCCCGAACAGCTCGAACTCGAACCGCCTGCGCGAACTGGCCGACAAGCTGGGCACGCCGGCCTACATGATCGATCGCGCCGACATGATCGACCCGCAATGGATCGCAGGTAAAAAGCGCATCGGCGTCACCGCCGGCGCCTCGGCGCCCGAAGTGCTGGTGCAGGCCGTCATCGACCGCCTCAAAACCCTGGGCGCGGCCAGCGTGCGCGCGCTCGAAGGCGTGGAAGAGCACGTCACCTTCCCGCTGCCGAAAGGCCTGGACGGGATAAAGGTCGAGCTGGCATAAGTCTTGCGCCTGTTTCGATAACGCAGTCGCTCAGTACAACTTTCCGTTGTTAGTTTTTCAAAAAGCTCGCTATGATGGCGACGCTCGGAATTTTTGTCATGGCAACTGTTTTGCTGGCTGAAGCAAGGCCAGGCCAAGGAGCGGCACTTCGGGATTTCCGGGTGCCGTTTTTGTTATCGAAATCAAGAGGGTGCGGAAACGATGGAGACTTTTGTCCAGCAGATACTCAACGGGCTGGTGCTAGGCAGTATGTATGCACTGGTTGCGCTCGGGTACACGATGGTCTACGGGGTGCTGAACCTCATCAACTTCGCCCACGGCGACGTCCTCATGATCGGGGCGATGGTCGGCCTGTCGATCCTGCAGCTGCTCGACAGCTTCTTCCCGGGTTTGCCGGGCTTCGTCCAGCTAGCGGTGACCATCCTCGGCGCGATTCCGGTGGCGATGCTGGTCAATGTCCTGATCGAGCGGATCGCTTACCGCCGCCTGCGCAACGCGCCGCGACTGGCGCCCCTGATCACCGCCATCGGCGTGTCGATCCTGCTGCAAACCTTCGTCATGGCGATGCCATGGTGGGGCCGCAGCCCGCTGCCATTCCCGCAACTGTTATCTTCCGAACCGATCCTGATCGGGGGCGCCATGATTTCGCAGACCCAGGTGCTGCTGCTGGTGCTCGCCGCGCTGGCCATGGTGGGGCTCGTATTGCTGGTCGAACGCACCAAAATGGGGCGTGCGATGCGCGCCGTGGCGGAAAATCCGCGCGTCGCCGGCCTGATGGGCGTCGATTCGAACAGTGTGATTGTCGCCACCTTCGCCATCGGCGCCGCGCTGGCCGCCGTCGCCGGCGTGATGTGGGGGGCGAACTATGCCTCGATCACGTTTACGATGGGCGTGCTGCCGGGATTAAAAGCCTTCTGCGCCGCGGTGCTGGGCGGGATCGGGAATATCTACGGCGCCATGATCGGCGGCCTTTTACTCGGCATCATCGAGGCACTCGGCGCCGGCTATATCGGCGACCTGACCGGGGGCTTCCTCGGCAGCCATTACCAGGACATCTTCGCCTTCGTGGTGCTGATCCTGGTCCTGACCTTGCGTCCGTCCGGCATCATGGGCGAGCGTGTGGCCGACCGCGCCTGAAGGACCCGACATGGCACTCCTGACTTTCGACGTCCACCACAAGCCGCGCCAGGCCTACATCACGATGGGCCTGCTGCTGGCCCTGATGCTGGCCTTCCCCTTCTTTGCCGCCCAGTACGGCAACTCGTGGGTGCGCATCATCGACATCGCGCTGCTCTACATCATGCTGGCGCTCGGCCTGAACATCGTGGTCGGCTTTGCCGGCCTGCTCGACCTCGGCTATATCGCGTTCTTTGCGGTGGGCGCCTACATGGTCGGCCTGTTCTCCTCGCCGCAATTCGCGGCCCTGCTCGAATCGGTGGTGAATTACCATCCGGTGATCGGCGAGTCGCTGGTGGCCCTGTTCGGTCCCGACATCCAGCAAAACGGCATCCACCTGTCGGTGTGGGCGATCGTGCCGCTGGCCGGCCTGGTGGCGGGATTCTTCGGCGCATTGCTGGGGGCGCCGACGCTGAAACTGCGCGGCGACTATCTCGCCATCGTCACCCTCGGTTTTGGCGAGATCATCCGCATCTTCATGAACAACCTGAACGACCCGATCAATTTCACGAACGGGCCGCAGGGCATCAACATGATCGATCCGATCCGCATCTTCGGCGTCTCGCTGGCCGGCGAAGCAGGCTCGCAGTCGACGGTGTACATCGGCGGCTACGGCATGCCTTCGGTGAACGCGTATTACTTCCTGTTCCTGTTCCTGTGCATCGCCACCATTTTCGTCACCAGCCGCCTGCAGCACTCGCGCCTGGGCCGGGCCTGGGTCGCGATCCGCGAAGACGAAATCGCAGCCAAGGCGATGGGCATCAATACCCGCAACGTCAAACTGCTGGCGTTCTCGATGGGCGCCTCGTTCGGCGGCGTGGCCGGCGCGATGTTCGGCGCCTTCCAGGGCTTTGTTTCTCCGGAATCGTTCTCGCTGACCGAATCGATCGCGGTGCTGGCGATGGTGGTGCTGGGCGGTATCGGCCACATCCCGGGCGTGGTGCTGGGCGGCGTGCTGCTCGCGGCCCTGCCCGAAGTGCTGCGCCACGTGGTCGAGCCGGCCCAGATGGCCTTGTTCGGCAAGGTCATCATCGAAGCCGAAGTGCTGCGCCAGCTGCTGTATGGCCTGGCGCTGGTGGGCATCATGCTGGTGCGCCCGGCGGGTGTGTGGCCGTCGCCGAACCGCGAAGACCGGCCAACGGCCGCACTCGCGCGCGACGAGGAAAAGGAGGCGGCCGCCTGAGGCGCCGACACCCCATGAGCGAACAATTCTTACTCAATATTTCCGGCGTGAATAAACGTTTCGGCGGCCTGCAGGCGCTGACCGATGTCGGCATCCAGATCCGCCCCGGCCAGATCGTCGGCCTGATCGGCCCCAACGGCGCCGGCAAGACGACTTTCTTCAACGTCATCACCGGCCTGTACCAGCCCGACAGCGGCAGTTTCGAGCTGGCCGGCAAGCCGTATTCGCCTTCGGCGCCGCATGCGGTGGCCAAGGCCGGCATCGCGCGCACCTTCCAGAACATCCGCCTGTTCGGCGAGATGACGGCGCTGGAAAATGTCATGGTCGGGCGCCACGTGCGCTCGAAACAGGGCGTCTTCGGCGCCATCTTCCGCCACAAGGCCGCGCGCGAAGAAGAAGCGTCGATCCGCACCCGCGCCCAGGAATTGCTCGACTTCGTCGGCATCGGCCAGTTCGGCAACCGGACGGCGAAATTCCTGTCGTATGGCGACCAGCGCCGCCTGGAAATCGCACGCGCGCTGGCCACCGATCCGCAACTGCTGGCGCTGGACGAACCGGCGGCCGGCATGAACGCGACTGAAAAACTGGCGCTGCGCGAGCTGCTCGTGAAAATCAAGACGAGCGGCAAGACCGTGCTCTTGATCGAGCACGACGTGAAACTGATGATGGGCCTGTGCGACCGGATTACCGTGCTCGAGTATGGCAAACGCATTGCCGAAGGCGTCCCGGCCGAGATCCAGAAGGATCCGGCAGTGATCGCGGCTTATCTGGGAGGTGCTCACTGATGAGCGAAAGCATTCTGAAAATTGCCGGGCTGAAGGTGTCGTACGGCGGCATCAAGGCGGTCAAGGGCATCGACCTCGAAGTCAACAAGGGAGAATTGGTCACGCTGATCGGCGCCAACGGCGCCGGCAAGACGACCACCCTGAAAGCCATCACCGGCACGCTGCCGGCCTGCAAGGTCGAGGGAGCGATGTCTTACCTCGGCCAGCCGCTGGCGGGCACGCAGTCGTTCCGCCTGGTCCAGCAAAAGCTGGCCATGGTGCCGGAAGGGCGGGGGGTGTTTACCCGCATGACGATCCACGAGAACCTGTTGATGGGCGCCTATACGCGCGACGACACGGCCCAAATCGAGGCGGATATCGAGAAGTGGTTCGGTGTGTTTCCGCGACTGAAGGAACGTGCTGCGCAGCTCGCCGGTACCTTGTCGGGCGGCGAGCAGCAGATGCTGGCCATGGCGCGCGCGCTGATGTGCCATCCGACGCTGCTGCTGCTCGACGAACCGTCGATGGGCCTGGCGCCGATCATGGTCGAGAAGATTTTCGAGGTGATCCGGGACGTGTCCCAGCAGGGCATCACCATTTTGCTGGTCGAGCAGAATGCAAAACTGGCGCTGCAGGCGGCGCATCGCGGGTATGTGATGGATTCCGGGATGATCACGATGACCGGGGATGCGAATGCGATGCTCAACGATCCGCGGGTGCAGGCGGCGTATCTGGGCGAGTAGGGTTTTTCCGATGCGTTGCATTGCAACGCGGCGATTCACACAATGTTTCACCGTTCGCAGATAAAAAAGGCCGCCTGAGTAATCAGGCGGCCTTTTTTCTTGCAGCCCGCTTTACAGCGGGCCATCAAGCTTTAAGCAGCGGCGGCAGCGGCGTTGGCAGCACCTGGCGCCTTGGCGGCAGCTTGCGAAAACTGCGACACGGCGTTGTTCACATTGCTCTCGATGCTTTCGACAGCCTGCTTGGTGCTCTTGCTGAACTGCTCGTAGCCTGCGTTGGCGTTGCTGATCGCGGTCTTGACGGCGGCGACGAAGCTTTCCGAACCGGCAGGGGCGTTCTTGCTCACTTCGTCGACCAGGGCGATGACCTTGCGGTTCGCTTCGACGATCTGGCCTTCAGCGGCCTTCGAGAACTCGGCGCCGGTGCCGGTGGCGATGGCGGCCAGCTGGCGGTTGTAGGCGACAGCTTTTTCGGCAACAGGCTGGGCCTTGGCGGCCGACAGCTGGAAGAACTCTTGCGGGTCCTTGGCGCTCATCAGCTGACGGGCGGCGTTCTGGCTGTCAGCCAGGGTAGCGCGGGCGGTGCTGAGGTTCAGCTCGACCAGCTTTTCCATGCTTTCGAAGGTTTTCGCGGTCAGCGACGAAAACAGTGCGAATTGGGTTTCGAAATTGGCTTTGGTGGCACTCGAGAACTGCTCTGGGATTGCAAACATGAGGATCTCCAAACAAACGTTATAGGAAGTTATGCTGCTAAAAACCGGTGCTCATCCGAATGGTGCACCGCAACAGAACGAAGTTTTGCCCATTTTCGCGCATCCGTCAAGCGATTTTGGTGCATCGCACCACGTCAGCCCCGGCTGTTGTACTCTTGCATCGGAAGAAATACTTTCGGACAACTACTAGCGTGTCTTTGCCATCGTCGGGAACCGGGCGGCGGCCGGAAGTGTCTTTCTTCGCATGATAGACTTGCCATAACGCTATTCGCCACCCGGTGTTCCAGCGTCCGACTCCGAGATCATGGCCGATACCACCGCAACCGCAGGCGCATCCATTACGCAGCACCGCTGGCTGGTGCCGGGCTTTTTTGTTGTCCTCTGGAGTACCGGCTTCATCGTGGCCAAGTTCGGCCTGCCGTACGCGCCGCCACTGACCTTCCTCCTGCTGCGCTGCTTCGGCGTGCTGCTGGTGCTCGTTCCCATCGTGCTGATCTGGCGCGCCCCGTGGCCGCACGGACGCATCAAACATGTTGCAGTTGCGGGATTGCTGCTGCAGGCCGGTTACCTCGGCGGCGTCTGGTGCGCGATCAAGATCGGCATGCCGGCCGGGCTGTCGGCGCTGATCGTCGGCATGCAGCCGATCCTCACCGCCGTGGCCGCACCGCTGATCGGCGAGCGGGTGCGTCCGCGCCAGTGGATCGGCTTGCTGCTCGGCCTGGGCGGCGTGGCACTGGTGGTGGCGGCGAAGATCGACCTGGCCGGATTGTCGACGCGCGCCATCCTGTACTGCCTGTTCGCGCTGCTGTCGATCACGGCCGGCACCATGTACCAGCGCCGCTATTGCCCCAGTTTTGATTTGCGCACCGGCACCCTGATCCAGTTCGCGGCAACTGTCGCGGCGCTACTGCCATGCGCAATTCTTTTTGAACAGTTGGACCCATCCTTGTCTAAAGTAGTGTGGAACGCCAACTTCGTCGGCGCGCTGCTGTGGTCGATCTTTGCGCTCTCGATCGGCGCCATCTTTTTACTCTTTAAACTCATCCGCCGCAGCAATGCCACTGAGGTGACCAGCCTGCTGTACCTGACTCCGCCGACCACCGCCGTCATGGCCTGGCTGATGTTTGGCGAGTCGCTCAGCCCGCTCGGGCTGCTGGGCATGGCGGTGGCCGTCGCCGGTGTCGCTTTCGTCGTCAAGAAAAAGGAACTTCCATGATCTCAAGCCAGCAACAAGAAGCGGTCGATGCCGCCATCACCTCGCGCCGCTCGATCCGCGCCTTCCTCGACAAGCCGGTCGAGCAGGACGATATCGCACGCATCCTGGAGGTGGCGGCGCGCGCCCCGTCCGGCACGAACACCCAGCCGTGGAAGGTGTATGTCCTGAGCGGCCAGGCGCGTGTCGACTTGTCGGACGCGATCCTCGCGGTACATACCGACCCCGACCAGTCACGCCAGCACAGCGAGGAATACGCCTACTATCCGCGCGAATGGGTCTCTCCCTTCATCGACCGCCGCCGCAAAGTCGGCTGGGATTTGTACGGCCTGCTGGGCCTGTCGCGCGAAGACAAGGCCGGCATGGCGGCCCAGCACGCGCGCAATTTCCGCTTTTTCGATGCGCCCGTGGGACTGATTTTCACGATCGACCGCATCATGGAGCAGGGCTCCTGGCTCGACTACGGCATGTTCTTGCAAAACATCATGGTAGCGGCACGCGGACGCGGACTCGACACCTGCCCGCAGGCGGCCTTCACCCAGTACCACCGCGTCATTGCCGGGCAACTGAACCTGCCGTCCAACGAAACGGTCGTGTGCGGCATGGCGCTGGGCTGGGCCGATCCATCCCGCATCGAGAATTCGCTGGTCACCGAACGCGAACCCCTGTCCGGGTTTGTACGTTTTGTTAATTAAGGTGTTGCGCTCGTTACACATTTGAAGGGAGATCGCGCCATCAGTCAATCAGCATAACGCTTCAGTCCGTTGTTGTGCGGCAAAATAGACGGGTCAGTGGTAAATTCGCTTGCAGTTGAGTTGCGGGCGAATACACTTTAGTAAAAGCCGCATCGGTTCGCGATTAAAGGAAGTAGAAATGTTGAAGCTCCTGTTGTCTGTCCTGGTATCGCTGTTCCTCGTTGTCGAGCCCGTGTCGGCCGCCGGCGCTGGTGCCGGTGCACAGAGCGCTTCAAGGGAGGCGAAACGACAGGCAGTCAAGAAAAAGCCGGTCTACAAAGTCGCTGCCAAGGCCACGCGCAAAGGCAAGCGCAAGGACCTGGCAAGCGTTCCCGTGGCCGATGGCCGCCAGCGCATCGTGCGCCGCGTTGTGACCGTGCGCGGCAAGCGCCGTGTTGTTTATCAAACGGTGCGCCGCGCCGCGCCAGCCATGCTGGCCATTCCGGCGGCACGTACCGCGGGCGACATGGCAGGCCTGCACCAGACGCGCGACGCGCTGTCGCTGCGTTCGAGCGTGGCCCTCGTGCTCGACCAGGCGACGTCGGAAGTGCTGTTCGAAAAGAACGCCAACGTGGCGCTGCCGATCGCCTCGATCACCAAGCTCATGACAGGCCTGGTCGTGGTCGACGCCAACCTCGACCTCACCCAGACACTGATGGTGAGCGACGATGACGTCGACCGCCACAAGTACAGCAGCTCGCGCCTTCCCGTCGGTGCGCGCATGACCCGCGGCAACCTGCTGCACATCGCCCTGATGAGTTCGGAAAACCGGGCGGCCTCCGCGCTGGGGCGCAATTATCCGGGCGGCACCACGGCCTTTATCGCCGCCATGAACGCCAAGGCGCGCGAACTGGGCATGAACGACACCCGCTATGTCGACGCCAGCGGCCTGTCGAGCCAGAACGTCTCGAGCGCGCGCGACCTGGCGAAGCTGGTGGCCTACGCCCACCAGAAACCGCTGCTGCGCCAGTATTCGACCGACCCGAACTGGGTAGTCGAGGCCAGCGGCCGCCCGATGCGCTACAACAATACCAACTACCTGGTTGCGCTGCCGGACTGGAACATCGGCCTGCAAAAGACCGGCTTCATCAACGAAGCGGGACGCTGCCTGGTAATGCAGACCATGATCCAGGGCCGCAACGTGATCATGGTCTTCCTCGACTCGAAAGGGAAGATGTCGCGCACCGCCGACGCCGGACGCATGCGGCGCTGGCTGGAAGCGCTGACGCCGGACAGCATCGAGGCCCCGGCCGTGAGCCCGGTGAGCGCCGGGCAGTCTTCCCCTACCTCGTTCTCTGCTGTTTCCGCCGCCACGGTGCTGCAAAAACGTTAACACGTTTACTACGCTGAAACGACAACGGCGCCCATGGGCGCCGTTGTCGTTTGGTGCGAGCAATCCGGCTCAGGCCACCGGGACCGGCCTGAAACCCAGCGTCGATGAAATCTGTCCGGCAGTCTGCACCAGGTCGTCGAGCCATTCTTCCTGCAGGCGGTCGGCCGGCGCCGAAATCGACAGGCCGGCCACCAATTTCCCGCTGTCGTCATGGATACCGGCGGCCATGCAGCGCACGCCCAGTTCCAGCTCCTCGTTGTCGCGCGCATAGCCGCGCGAACGCACCAGGCTCAGCTCGCGCTCGAGCTTGGCCAGGTCGGTGATCGAATTCTTGTTGTGGCCCGCAAGCCCGGTGCGCGTAGCATAGGCGCGGATCGCCTTGGCCTCGTCCACCGACAGGAAGAGTTTTCCGGTCGAGGTGAGGTGCAGCGGGCCGCGTCCGCCGATCGCGCGCACCACCTGCATGCCGGAGCGCTCGGAGAAGGCACGGTCGATATACACGATCTCGTCGCCCTGGCGCACCGACAGGTTCACCGTCTGCTGGGTTTTCTTGTGCAGGGCGCGCATGAAGTCGAGTGCTGCTTCGCGCACCGACAGCCGGCTTTTCACGACATTGCCCAGTTCCAGCAGGCGCATGCCGAGGCGGTAGGTGCCCGGTTCCACGCGGTCGACGAAACGGGTGACGACCATGTCGTTGAGGATGCGGTGCGCGGTGGAGGGGTGCAGGCCGGAGACCTTCGATAACTCCTTCAGGCTCACCGGGTCCGGATAGGTCGCCAGTGCGTCGAGCAGGGCAACCATGCGCTCGATGACCTGGATCGATGTCTTGGGCGCTTCACGTGTTTCGATTTTCATGATGTGGTTGGTGCAGTGCAGTATCCGTCTACTTTATACCATAATGCGAAAAGTCGCGATCCTTTCGCTAGTGTCATCCATCTAAGCAGGAAGCCTGGCGCGCGTTGGCGCGAAACGGGCATAATGACATCTCTTCATGTCTTTATGGAAATATGATGGAACAACCGACCAGCGAATTCAAGAGCAAGGGCGGCTTCAAGCGCATCCTGGCCGCGTCGAGCTATACCGTGCAGGGCCTGGCCATGGCCTGGCGCATCGAACATGCCTTCCGCCAGGAAGTACTCGTGTTCCTGCTCGGCCTGGTATTCGCCTGGGTGCTGCCGGTGTCGGGCTTTCAGAAGCTGGCGCTGATCGGCGTGCTGCTGCTGGTGCTGATCGTGGAACTCATCAATTCGGCAATCGAGGCGATCGTCGACCGCATTTCGCTCGAACGCCATCCCCTGTCGAAAAACGCCAAGGACTTCGGCAGCGCCGCGGTCGGGCTGACGGTGCTGCTGGCCGCCATGACCTGGGGCACGGTGCTGTACAACCGCTTTATGTGACGGCACAGCAAGCTTGTCAAAAATACCGCAGAATAGCCGGATGGCCTGCGGCGTTCCACGCGCTATGCCGCCGCCGTGCCTGTTCTGACTAACTCCTGGAGATGACCATGACCTTACGCCTCGGCGACACCGCACCCGACTTCGAGCAGGATTCCACCATCGGCACTATCCGCTTTCACGAGTGGGCCGGCAATTCGTGGGTGGTGCTGTTTTCGCACCCGGCCGATTTCACGCCGGTGTGCACGACCGAACTGGGCCTGACCGCCAAACTCAAGCCCGAATTCGACAAGCGCAACGTCAAGGCGATCGCGCTCTCCGTCGACCCGGCCGAGCAGCACAAGAACTGGATCGCGGACATCGAGGAAACCCAGCAGACCGTGGTCGGCTTCCCGATCATCGCCGACGCCGACCGCTCCGTCTCGACCTTGTACGACATGATCCATCCGGAAATGTCGGCCACGGCCACGGTGCGTTCGCTGTTCGTGATCGACCCCAACAAGAAAATCCGCCTGACCATTACCTACCCGATGAGCACCGGCCGCAATTTCGACGAAGTGCTGCGTGTGATCGACGCGCTGCAACTGACGGACGCTTATTCGGTGGCGACGCCGGGCAACTGGAAGGATGGGGATGACGTGATCATTCCGCTGACGGTGCAGGACCCGGCGGTGATTGCTGAAAAGTATCCGAAGGGCTTTACCGCGCCACGGCCGTATCTGCGCCTGACGCCGCAGCCGAATAAGTAATAGCGGCCGCTCATTTGCGGCTTTAAATGGACCGGTAACGGTCGCGTACGTGAAAAACGTATATCGGCATGCGGGCGGCCACATACGTTTCTCACTGCACGCATAAGCAAATAAGAAACCCATCCTTTGACCCACGGCTGACCCGGCTTACTCTTGGGCCATGCTGCTTACCTATATCACCGCCGGTTTCGGCGTCGGCCTGCTGGTCGGAATGACCGGTGTCGGCGGCGGTTCGCTGATGACACCGCTCCTGACGCTGCTGTTCGGCGTCTCGCCCACCGTTGCCGTCGGCACCGACCTCGCGTTCGCCTCGATCACCAAGGGCGCCGGCACCATCACCCACCGTTTCAACGGCACCGTCCACTGGGGCATCGTGCGGCGCCTGTGCATCGGCGCGCTGCCGGCCGCCTTCGTCGCCACGCTCGGCCTGCGCCACTTCGGCGCGCTCGACGCCGAAATCGGCCAGCTCATCCGCTATTCGATCGCCGGCTCGGTCATGTTAACGGTTATTGCGTTGCTTTTTCGCAAGCGCATGCTGGCCTGGATGCAGGCCAAGCCCTCGCGCCAGCTGCAGGGGAACAGCCTGGTCACGGCCACCGTGGTGTCGGGCGCCATCCTCGGTGTGCTGGTCACCGTTTCCTCGATCGGCGCCGGCGCCATCGGCGCGACCTTGCTGGTGATGCTGTATCCCAAGCTGACTCCGGCCGAAGTGGCGGGCACCGACATCGCCTACGCCGTGCCGCTCACTGCGATTGCCGCCGTCGGCCACTGGTGGCTCGGCTCGATCGACTGGACGCTGCTGCTGACCCTGCTCATCGGTTCGCTGCCCGGCATCACGCTCGGTTCGATGCTGGCCCGCAAGGTGCCGGAGCGCTTCCTGCGTGCCTTGCTGGCGCTCACCTTGACCGGCGTCGCGGCCAAGCTCATCTACTGATCAAGCGAACTGGAGATAACAGGTTCACCACGCTAATAGCTTAATTCATCTATGCAAATGAAGATTGGTTCGTTTGGTTTATGAGTAGGAAGTGAGATTATTACAGTCCATTAGAAGAATTTGTAATAAGGCCTCCATGAACATACTTCAGCCGCGCGCGCCGGGCAGGGTCATCCCCGGCTTCGGATTGACGCTCGGGTTTACGATCTTTTATCTCGCACTGATCGTGCTGATCCCGCTGTCGGCCGTCTTCCTGAAAACCTTCACCATGACCTGGGAAGCGTTCTGGACTGCGGTCACCTCCGAGCGCGTGGTCGCTTCCTACAAGCTTAGCTTCGGCGCCTCGCTCATTGCGGCCAGCCTGAACGTCGTGTTCGGCGGCATCGTCGCCTGGGTGCTGGTGCGCTACAAGTTTCCCGGTAAACGCTTCGTCGACGCCCTGGTCGACCTGCCGTTCGCGCTGCCCACGGCCGTTGCCGGCATCACGCTCACCGCCCTGTATTCCAACAATGGCTGGATCGGCCAATACCTCGAGCAATTCGGCATCAAGGTCGCCTTCACGCCGCTCGGCATCGTCATCGCGCTGACCTTCATCGGCCTGCCGTTTGTCGTGCGCACGGTGCAGCCGGTGCTGGAAGAAGCCGAGCGCGAACTGGAAGAAGCAGCGGCCAGCCTGGGCGCGAGCCCGCTGCAAACTTTTTGGCGCGTGATCCTGCCGACCATCGTCCCGGCCTTGCTGACCGGCTTCGCGCTGGCCTTTGCGCGCGCCACCGGCGAATACGGCTCGGTCATCTTCATCGCCGGCAACCTGCCGATGGTGTCTGAAATTACGCCACTCTTCATCATCACCAAACTCGAGCAGTACGACTATGCCGGCGCTACCGCGATCGCGGCCGTGATGCTGGTCGTGTCGTTCATCCTGCTCCTGACAATCAACCTCTTGCAGGCCTGGACCCGCAGAAGGGCAGGCAAGAAATGAGCGCCGTACTGAATAAACCCGTCGTTGCCACGCCGCGCCTCGCCCGCCCCGTGAAAACCAATGCCTTCGAACCGAACTGGGTGCGCTGGACCCTGATCGCCATTGCACTCACGTTCCTGACCCTGTTCCTGTTCGTGCCGCTGGTCGCCGTCTTCACCGAGGCGCTCAAAAAAGGCTGGGATACCTACGTCGCTGCGATCCTCGATCCGGATGCGGTTTCCGCGATCAAGCTCACGCTGATTGCCGCCGGCATTTCGGTTCCGCTGAACCTGGTGTTCGGCGTGTCCGCGGCCTGGGCGATCGCCAAGTTCGAGTTCCGCGGCAAGAGCATCCTGCTCACGCTGATCGACCTGCCGTTCTCGGTCTCGCCGGTGATCGCCGGCCTGATCTACGTGCTGCTGTTCGGCGCCCAGGGCTGGTTCGGCGAGTGGCTGATGGAAAACGACATCAAGATCCTGTTCGCGGTGCCGGGCATCGTGCTGGCGACGGTCTTCATTACTTTCCCCTTCGTCGCGCGCGAACTCATTCCGCTGATGCAGCAGCAGGGCACCGAGGAAGAAGAAGCGGCGCTGGTGCTGGGCGCGTCGGGCTGGCAGACCTTCTGGCGCGTGACGCTCCCGAACATCAAGTGGGGCCTGCTGTATGGCGTCATCCTGTGCAATGCGCGGGCGATGGGCGAGTTCGGCGCGGTGTCGGTGGTCTCGGGCCACATCCGCGGCGAGACCAACACCATGCCGCTGCAGGTCGAAATTCTCTACAACGAATACAACTTCACGGCCGCGTTCGCGATCGCATCCTTGCTGGCGCTGCTCGCCCTGGTGACGCTGGCCATCAAGTCCTTTATCGAATGGCGTCTGCACCTGTCCATGCGTGCCGACGCCGGTACCACGGAGCGCACGCAATGACGATCGAAGTCCAACACATCCGCAAGCAGTTTGGCCAGTTCAAGGCCCTCGACGACGTCTCGCTGCAGTTCCCCAACGGCGAGCTGACCGCCTTGCTCGGCCCTTCGGGCTGCGGCAAGACCACGCTGCTGCGCATCATCGCCGGCCTCGAGCATCCTGACTCCGGGGCCGTGCTGCTCGACGGCCAGGACGCGTCCAGCAGCCACGTGCGCGAGCGCCAGGTCGGCTTCGTGTTCCAGCACTACGCGCTGTTCAAGCACATGACGGTGTTCGAGAACGTGGCCTTCGGCCTGCGCGTGCGTCCGCGCAAGGAGCGCCCGAGCGAGCAGCAGATCCGCGACAAGGTGAAGCAGTTGTTGGAGCTCGTCCAGCTCGACTGGATCGCCGACCGCTATCCGCCGCAGCTCTCGGGCGGCCAGCGCCAGCGTATTGCGCTGGCCCGCGCCCTGGCCGTGGAACCGCGCGTGCTGCTGCTCGACGAGCCGTTCGGCGCGCTGGACGCCAAGGTGCGCAAGGAACTGCGCCGCTGGCTGCGCCGCCTGCACGACGACCTGCACGTGACCTCGATTTTCGTGACCCACGACCAGGAAGAAGCGCTGGAGGTGGCCGACCAGGTGGTGGTCATGAACAAGGGCCGCGTCGAGCAGCTCGGCACGCCGGAAAGCGTCTACAACGCGCCCGCCTCGCCGTTCGTCTACAGCTTCCTCGGTAACGTCAACCTGTTCCACGGCCGCGTGCACGACGGCGTGCTGGCCAGCGGCGACGCGCTGTTCGACGCGCCTGGCCACGGCGCCGTGCAGAACGCCGACGGCATCGGTTACGTGCGCCCGCACGACCTGGAAGTGGAACGCTATACGGCGGGCCAGCCGGGCATCGTGGTGAAACTGCGCCGCGCACATGCGATCGGTCCGCTGGCCCAGCTCGACCTCGAACGGCTCGATACCGCGCAGCTGATCGAAGCGGTGATTCCGAACGAGCGCTTCGCCGGCCTCGGCCTGAAAGAAGGCGAGACCCTGCTCGTGCGTCCGCGCCAGATCCAGGTCTTCGTCGACGAAGGCGGCGGCATATGAACTTCCAGCAGCTGCGCTCGGTGCGCGAAGCGGCGCGCCGCAATTTCAACCTGACCGATGTCGCCGCCGCGTTGTTCACCTCGCAGCCGGGCGTGTCGCGCCAGATCCGCGAACTCGAGGATGAACTCGGCGTGGTCATCTTCGAGCGCAACGGCAAACGCCTGACCGGCCTCACCGCGCCGGGCAAGGGCATTCTAAAAATCGTCGAGCGCTTGCTGGTGGAAGCGGAAAACCTGGCGCAGGCGAGCCAGGAGTATTCGGCCCAGGACAGCGGCACCCTGACCATTGCCGTAACCCACACCCAGGCGCGCTACGCGCTGCCGCAGGTGGTGCAATCCTTTCGCAACGCCTTTCCGAACGTGCGCATCGCCCTCCAGCAAAGCGCGCCCGAACACATCGCCGAATACGTGCTCTCGGGACGGGCCGACATCGGCATCGCCACAGAAGGCCTGTCCACTTTCCCCGACCTGGTCTCGTTTCCTTGCTACCGCTGGAGCCACGTGGTGGTGGCGCCGGACGGCCATCCGCTGCTCGGTAAAACGCCGCTGCGCCTGGAAGACCTGGCCGAGCATCCCCTGATCACCTACGACCTCGGCTACACGGGCCGCGGCCATATCGACGACGCCTTCAGCAAGGCCGGACTGGCGCCGGACATGGTCTTGACGGCCATGGATTCGGACGTCATCAAGCAGTATGTGTCGCTGGGGATGGGAGTCGGGATCATCGCTTCGATGGCCTTCGACCATGGCCGCGACAAGGGATTAAGGGCGATCGAGTCCTCGCACCTGTTTGCGCCGAACGTGACGCGTTTTGCCGTGCGGCGCGGGGCGTATTTAAGGGCGTATGCGTATCATTTTATCGAACGCTTCGCACCGGGGGTGACGCGCTCGGATATCGAACGGTCCTTGCAGGCGGATGAGGCGGTGGCGATTTGAAGGCCAAGCGATAAGCCTGTCAGCGCGTTCACAATTAAGCTGGCATCGGCCCTCAAGCCAGATGCCGCCAACTACCTTGAATCACGATTTCCGTCTTGACCGAGTTGGCCAGGAAGCAGCTCGTATGCGCTTCATGGTGCAGTTGCCGCACCTCCTCGTCGGTAGGGACTTTGGCGCCCGAGAAGTCGACTGCAGGCTGCAAGGTCACGCAAGTCACGGCGTCTTTCCCTGCGCCGTTCTTTTGCATCTCGCCGCGCGCCGCATCGCGGTAGCGGTCGACGACGAAACCCTCCCGTGCCGCCAGACCCAGGAACCACAGCATGTGGCAGCTCGACAAAGCTGCCACATAGGCTTCCTCGGGGTCGACGCAAGACGGATCCGAAAATGGCAACCGCACCACGTGCGGTGAACTCGATGCCGGCACCACCGCACCGCCGTCGAAGCGCCACTCGTGCGCGCGGCTGTAGCGGTTGTCGATGAACGGGCTGGCGTTTCTCTCCCAGCAGACGTCGGCGGTATGGCTGGACATGGCGTCTCTCTCAGGTCGCTTTACTGCCCCGGATTCGTGATCCGGCCGTGAATCGCGTCAATCGTTTTCACCACCTCATCCGGCAACGCGATCGACGCCGCATCGATGTTCTCTTTTAACTGCGCGATCGTCGTCGCCCCGATAATCGTCGACCCCACGAACCAGCGCGAATAACACCAGGCCAGGGCCATCTGCGCCGGCGTCAAGCCATGTGCCCGTGCCAGCGCCGCGTACTCGGCGGTCGCCGCCAGCACTTCCGGCCGCACATAGCGCGGGCTCCAGTCGGGCGGGAAGACCGTCAGCCGTCCCTTCGCCTTCGGGTCATCCAGGTACTTGCTTGTGAGCTGCCCGAAGGCCAGCGGGCTGTAGGCCAGCAGGCTGACCTCGGTGCGAAAACAGGTCTCATCCATGAGCGCGGTCTCGAACGCGCGCGCCGTCAGGTTGTACAGGTTCTGGATCGTGGCGATGCGCGGCAGGCCGCGCGTCTCGGCCAGCTTCACGTACTCGCACACGCCCCAGCTGCTCTCGTTCGAGATGCCGATCTCCCGGATCTTGCCGGCCTTGACCAGTTCGCCCAGCGCGTCCAACGTCTCTTCGATCGGCACGCTGCTGCGTTCGCGTTTCGGATTGAAGCTGTTGGCGCCGAAAATCGGCAGGTTGCGGCTCGGCCAGTGGATCTGGTACAGGTCGATGTAATCCGTCTGCAGGCGCTGCAGGCTGGTCTCGACGGCCGCGCGGATGTTGGCCGCATCGAGGTCGTGCGCCGCGCCGCGGATCCAGCCCATGCCGGCATTCGGGCCGGCGATTTTCGAGGCGATGACGAGGTCGTCGCGGCGGCCGCGCCGGTGCAGCCAGCTGCCGATGAAGCGCTCGGTTGCGCCCTGCGTCTCGGCACGGCCCATGACCGGATACATCTCGGCCGTGTCGATGAAGTTAATGCCGCATTCGACCGCGTAGTCGAGCTGGCGGTGGGCGTCGCCTTCCGTGTTCTGTTCGCCGAAGGTCATCGTACCGAGGCATACGTTCGACACCAGTAAATCGCTGCGTCCAAGCCGCTTGCGTTGCATGGGGGTCTCCTCAGGCCTTGCGTGCTTTAAGGGCGTCGGCGCACTCGCGCACCAGCGACGGGCCGCGGTAGATCAGGCCGCTGTAGAGCTGCACCATCCGGGCGCCGGCGGCGATCTTCGCCTGCGCGTCGCTGCCAGAGAGGATGCCGCCGACGCCGATGATCGGGATCGCGTCGCCGAGTTCCTTTTTCATGGCGCGGATCACGATGTTCGACAGGTCGAACACGGGCGCGCCGGAAACGCCGCCGGTTTCCATGCCGTGCCGATAGCGCTCGACGTCGCGCCGGTTCAGTGTGGTGTTGGTGGCAATCACGCCGTCGATGTCATGACGCAGGAGGGCGCCGGCGATGTCGCGGATCTGTTCGGCGTCGATGTCCGGTGCGATTTTCAAGGCCAGGGGCACGTAACGGCCGTAGTGGTCGGCCAGGCGCGTCTGCTCGGCCTTCAGTTGCGAGAGCAGGGCGTCGAGTTCCGAGGCGCCCTGCAGTTGGCGCAGATTCTTCGTGTTCGGCGACGAGATGTTGACCGTGACGTAGCTGGCGTAGGGATAGACCTTGCGCAGGCATTCCAGGTAGTCGTCGGCGGCGCGCTCGATCGGGGTGTCGGCGTTCTTGCCGATGTTCAGGCCGAGCACGCCCTGCTGTTCCTGGTAGAAGCGCGAAGCCTTGACGTTGGCGACGAAGGCGTCGACGCCGCGGTTATTGAAGCCCATGCGGTTGATGATGCCGCGCGCGGCCGGAATGCGGAACATGCGCGGTTTCGGGTTGCCCGCTTGCGGGCGCGGGGTCACGGTGCCGATCTCGATCGAACCGAATCCGAGGGCGGCAAGGCCGTCGATATAGGCGCCATCCTTGTCGAGGCCCGCCGCCAGGCCGACCGGGTTCGGGAAGGTGATGCCCATGACCGTGCGCGGGTCCGGCGCCGGCTTCTTGAACATGCCGGTGATGCCGCGCTGGGCGGCACTGCGCAGGGCGGGCAAGGTCAGGTTGTGGGCGGTTTCGGCCGGCAGCGTGAACAGCAGGGGACGGGCGAGGGTGTACAGGATTTTATCGGACATGGAACGCTCGAAAATGGGGTCGCGCCAATTGTACCGTGCGGATGCTCCTTACCGGTCGAGGATGCCCCAGACACCGTTGATGCGCGCTTCCAGCGGCCGGAAGTTGATCTTGTAGGCCATTTTCGGGCTTTGCTCGATCCAGTAGCCGAGGTAGACGAAGGGCAGGCCCAGTTCGCGCGCCTGGGCCACCTGCCACATCACGTTGTAGGTGCCGAAGGAGGCGCCGATCACGTCGGGATCGAAGAAGGTGTACACCGAGGACAGGCCGTCGGACAGGACGTCGATGATCGACACCATGCGCAGCGTGCCGTCGGGCTCGCGGAATTCGACCAGGCGCGTGTTGACCCGGCTTTGCAGAAGGAACTGGGCGTACTGGTCGCGGCTGTCCTGGTCCATGCCGCCGCCGACGTGGCGCGTGGTCTGGTAGCGCAGGTAGAGCGCGTAGTGCTCGTCCGAGAACGAGAGGTTGGCGACCATGGCGGTGAGCGTGTCATGGCGCTTCCAGGCGCGGCGCTGGGCGCGGTTCGGCGTGAACTCGGCGCAGCGCACGCGCACCGGGATGCAGGCCTGGCAGCCGTCGCAATACGGACGGTAGGTAAAAATGCCGCTGCGGCGAAAGCCGTTCTTCACCAGTTCCGAATACACGTCCGCATTGATCAGGTGCGAAGGCGTGGCCACCTGCGAGCGTGCCTGGCGTGCGTCGAGATAGCTGCACGGGTAGGGGGCGGTGGTGTAGAACTGCAGCGTGGAGAAGGGCAGGTCATTAAGGTGCGTCATGCAGAGCTCTCGGGACGTGATGATTCTATTCTAACGAAAGCAACCCGCGCACACGGTTCGCGCCTGACAAAAGCCGCATGGCGGCAATGCATTCGTCTCGCCGTACTAAGTACTTGCCCAGAAATAAATGTGTTTTTGGCTGCCAGAACCGGCGCGTTGCTGCGTTGGCTCCGCTCCGCTTGCGGGGCTTGCAGTGCTCGCACTGCGGCGCATTCGCCGCCTTGCACCGCATCCGGTTCTGTTTGCCAAAATTCACATTTATTTCTGGTCAAGTACTAGAGAACTGTCTTCGACGATGCGCCTTGCCCTGCGGCTTTTGTCAGGCCATCTCAACACGGTGCGACCGGTTGCCACGGCCCGATCGCCGGCTCGCGTATCGCCGCGCGCAAGTGCTGCAGGAAAATTGCCCGCGGGATCGGCGCGGCGCCCAGCGAGGCCAGGTGCCCGGTTTCCTGCTGGCAGTCGACCATGCGCACGCCGTGTGAGCGCAAGAAGGCCACCAGGTAGGCCAGCGCCACCTTCGAGGCGTCCGACACCCGCGCGAACATCGATTCGCCATAGAACATGCGGCCGATGCACACGCCATAGGCGCCGCCGACCAGTTCGTTGTCGAACCAGACTTCGGCCGAGTGCGCGTAACCCAGCGCATGCAGGCCGGTATAGCCGTCGATGATGTCCTCGGAGATCCAGGTGCCCGGGCCATCCTTGCGCGGCGCCGCGCAGGCGCGCATGACGGCGTCGAAATCGCTGTCGAAGCGAACCCGCCAGCGCCCGCCCTCGGCGCGGCTGCGCTCGACCCGGCGCAGGGTTTTTTTCAGGCTGTCGCTGATCTTGAAGTCGTCGGTGTAGAGGACCATGCGCGGGTCGGTGCTCCACCAGAGGATGGGCTGGCCTTCCGAAAACCAGGGAAAGATGCCGTTCTGGTAAGCCAGCAGCAGGCGCCGCGGCGACAGGTCGGCGCCGGCCGCGAGCAGGCCGGGCGCGTCGATCGTGAGCGCCTCGGATACGTCGGGAAACGGCGTATGCGCGTCAAGCCAGGGGATCATGGGAGCCCTCGCCCTTCAGTCGGGTTCGCGTGGAGCAATCATCGGACGCCGGATGTCATGGCTGTGCACGCCATACGACCTCGACACGCCCTCGCGCATTTTGACGCGGTCGGCAAAGAACAGTTCCAGCGTCGTGCGGATCGTCGGAAAAGCCAGGTCGTCCCAGGGGATGTCGCGCTCGGCGAACAGCTGCACCTCGAGGCTTTCTTCGCCCGGTGCGAAGTCGAGGTCGAGCAGGCGCGCCAGGTAGAACATGTGGACCTGGTGCACGTGGGCGACATTCAACAAGCTGAACAGATTGCCGATCTCGATGTTGGCGCCGGCTTCCTCTTCGGTCTCGCGCACCGCGGCTTCGCTGGTCGTTTCGCCGTTTTCCATGAAGCCGGCCGGCAAGGTCCAGTAGCCATGGCGCGGCTCGATGGCACGGCGGCACAGCAGCACCTGCAGCGTGCCGTCGTGCTCCCAGACGGGGATGGCGCCGATCACCATTTTCGGGTTCTGGTAATGGATCGTGCCGCACTGCGTGCACACATGGCGCGGCCTGTTGTCGCCTTCGGGGATGCTTAGTGCGACCGCGTGGCCGCACTCGGAACAAAAGTTCATAGGGATGGAAGAGAATGAATATGCGGCTACTTTACACCCGATTCGTGCGACTGTGCCGCCACGCCAGCCCGGCAGCAGGCTTGCCCGGCTGCTATTGAAGACGTCAATCGTTGATGCGGCAAGCATTGGGTTTGCCTAAACGGCCGAACCCGTATATAATTCGTTTCACAGACGCGGGGTGGAGCAGTCTGGCAGCTCGTCGGGCTCATAACCCGAAGGTCACAGGTTCAAATCCTGTCCCCGCAACCAAGATTCAGAAAAACCGCAGATTCCTTTACAGGGTCTGCGGTTTTTTCATGTCCGATCCGTTTTCCTTGCTTCCTTGCCGGACTTGACCTGCATCAAGCAGCCTTCAGGTTCACGGCACTAGCCGAACTCGGCGTTGTCCAACAATCAGCTGTTCCGGTCATGGAAATGTTTCCGTGGCACGTACCGACGCGTCCAACGCTGCATTGACGGGTTCACCATGATTACTGTTGAAGACATCAACGACGCCTGGGGCTGGATGGGCTTGCGGGCTGTCGAAATACTCGGCGCCAACGCGTTCGGCAACCTGATCCTGTGCGACGCCGACGGCACCTACTGGCGCCTGCGCCCGCAAGACCTGTGCTGCGAGCCGGTCGCCGAAGACCGCGCCGCCCTCGATGCGCTCTCGTACAACCAGGATTTCCTCAACGACTGGTACATGCCGGAACTGGTCGACCTGGCCGAGTCCACGCTCGGGCCGCTCACCGACGACCGCACCTATTGCCTCAAAATTCCCAGTGCCCTGGGCGGCCATTACGGCAGCGAAAACCTGGCGACCGTGCCCTTGTGCGAGCTGATCCGGTTTTCAGGGGAGGGTGCGCAGCAGCTCAAGGGCATGCCGCGCTGGCGTTGAATGGCCTACACACTTTGAATCGCTGGCGGCGATCGCCGTTGTAGCGTGGGCACTCTCTGTGCCCACGCGGAGCGCTGCGCATCGTTGTCGGCCTTTCCTGCGAGCAAGCCGGCACTGGGCCAGCGCATCCAAATGACCAGCCTTAGCCCGCCGTTTGAGCAAGACTCGCCCACAAATACGCCGCCGCCATCGTCCGGTGCGGACTGTATCGGGCCAACCACGCCTGCGTCCGCCCCTGGTCCGGCTTCCCCGCCTCCCCGAATAAACGCCCCAGCGCGCTGCGAATCGCCACATCCCCTTCCAGCGAACAATCGGCATACCCATACCCGCGCAGCAGCGTGTAATTCACGGTCCACGGCCCGATGCCCTTGATCGCCAGGAGAAGCGGTGCCGCGCCCACCGCATCGTCATCCTGCGCCAGCCGCAATGTACCCTCGGCCACCATGCGCGCCACGCGCAGCAGCGTTTCGGCCTTGGCGCGCGAAAACTTGCGGGTTGTCAGCGCCTCCAGGTCGAGCCGTGCCACATCCCCGGCTTCCGGATAACACCACAGTCCGCTGCTGTGCGGCCGCCCCGCCTGTTCAATAAAGGTGCGGCGCAGGCTGATGGCAAAGGGAAGATTGATCTGCTGCCCGATGATGGCCCAGGTCAGCGCCTCGAACACGGTGGCGGACTGCACGATGCGCAAGCCCGGCTGGCGCGCCACCAACGGACCAAACACCGGATCGGCGCCCACGAAGGCCGCGAATGGCGCCGGGTCGATGCGCAGCGCCAGGATGCTGCGCAGCGCGTCATGCACGCGCGCCATCGTCACCGCGTTCAGTTCGCCATCGGCCTCGATCCGGCATTGCGCCGCCTCAGGCGTGAGCGTCACGTCGAGCAGGACCGGGACGCCACCGAGCAACACCGCCTTGCGGATGCGCGCGCCGCTGACCTGTTCCGCCAGGCCTTCGGCATCGCGCGCATGGAAAGCGAGCACGTCGGCGCTGCGGTACTGCGCGGGCAGCGCGATCGACAGCGCCTGCGTCGTCATGGCTTGCCGGCAGCCAACGCGGGACGCTTGAGGCGCGGCACGAAGCCGGTCACCAGCGCAGTGCCGACCAGCACGATAGCCGCGCCGGCCAGCGTATGCCAGCCGACGGCTTCGCCCAGGAACAGCGCGCCCCAGAGGATGCCGAAGAGCGGATTGAGGAAGGTGACGGTCAGCGCCGAGGTCGGTCCGATGTCGACGATCAGGCGGAAATAGATCAGGTAAGCGATGCCGCTGCAGACCACGCCCAGCGCCAGCACCGCTGCCCACACGCCCGGCGTCGGGGTGGCGGGGGACGGGAAAAAGGGCAGGACCGGCAGCACGAACAGCGCCGCGGCCCACATCGTGCCGTGGGCGTTGGCGAAGGGCTCGACCGACTTGGCCGTTTTCGCGTACAGGCTGGCGATGCTGTAGCACAGGGCGGCAGCCAGCGCCGCCGCCAGCGCCAGGCCGGCGCCGGGCAGGCGCGAGACGTCGTCGAAGCCGACCAGCAGGGCCACGCCTGCCGTGCCCAGCACCAGCCCGATAGCGCCCCTCATCGTGATCGCCTGGCGTGCCCACAGCGCGCCGATCAGCGCGCCCCACATCGGCGCTGTTGCGTTCAGCACCGACAGTACCGAGGCAGTCAGCGTGCGCGCGCTGTACGCGAACAGCAGGAAGGGCAAGGCTGAATTGAAAAAGCCCAGCATCAGGTAATGGCGCCAGTTGGCGCGCAGGTCGAGGCGCTTGCGCAATACCCCTCCGACGGCGGCCAGGAACAGCGCGGCGAACAGCACCCGGTATTCGACCAGCACGGCCGGGCCGAGCACGGGCGCGCCGATGCGCATGAAGAGGAAGGAGCCGCCCCAGATGGCGGCCAGCAGCAAGAGGCGCAGGAAATTGGCTGTGGTCATGGCCGACTCAAAAGGCGAGGGCGCATGGTGGCCCGCGGCGCGTGGCCGCGCAAGCCGTTTTTTGCTCGTATCACAGCGCGCAGATATCGGTCGTGGCTGGCTGCGGTGCGGCAGCGTGCGGCACCAGCATCGCCGGCGGCACGCCGTTTTTGATGGCCGTCATTTCGGCGAGGATCGCGATGCCGATTTCGGACGGCGTCTTGCTGCCGATATACAGGCCGATCGGACCGTGCAGGCGCTCGAGTTCGGCATCGGTGAGGTCGAACAATTTCAGGCGCTCGCGCCGCCGCGCATTGTTCAGGCGCGAGCCGATCGCGCCGACATAGAAGGCCTCCGATTTGAGCGCCTCCATCAGGGCCAGGTCGTCGAGCTTGGGATCGTGGGTCAGCGCCACGACGGCGCTGCGCGCGTCCAGCTTCGCCTCGATCATCAGGTCGTCCGGCATCGTGTGCACGAGTTCGGTGCCCGCCACGTTCCAGTCGGCGCGGTATTCCTCGCGCGGGTCGCAGACGATGACGCGGTAATCCATCGCGCCCGCCACCTGCGCCAGGAAACGCGACAGGGGACCGGCGCCGATGATGAACAGGCGCCAGCGCGGACCGTGCACGGTGGTGAGCGCTTCGTTTTCCACGCGCAGCACGCTGCCGGGCGTGGCGCGCGCCAGGCGCACGGCGCCGCTGGCCAGGTCGAGGCGGCGTTCCAGCAATTCGCCGCCTTCCAGGCGCTGCAACAGTTCGCGCAGGCCGCTGGCGCTGCTTAATGGTTCGATGGCCAGCTCGATGGTGCCGCCGCAGGGCAGGCCGAAGCGGTGCGCGTCGTCGGCGCTGATGCCGTAGCTGACGATGTGGGGCTTTGCATCGGGCGATATGCCCTTGGCGCGCACGTTCTCGATCAGGTCGTCCTCGATGCAGCCGCCCGAGACGGAACCGATCACGCGGCCGTCGTCGCGCACGGCCAGCGTGGCGCCGATCGGGCGCGGGCTCGAACCCCAGGTCTTGACGACGGTGACCAGTTCACAGCGGTGTCCGGCATCGAGCCAGGCGGCTGCGGTCTTGAGTACGTCGAGGTCGAGGCTGTCCATGGTCGGTGCGGGCGCTGCTGGTGAGGGATGTCAATGATACAAAAAAAGCCGACAGGACGTCGGCGCGGAGGGATTTTCTGATGTGCCGGCCGCGGCGCATGCGAGATACGCCCGCGGCCGGGCATGTTTACGGCACCAGCGACTTCTTTCCACCCTTCTTCGACTTCACGTCCTCGATCGCCAGTTCCATCGCCGTCAGCCTTGCCGCGGTCGAAGGATGGTTGGCCGTGAATCCGTTCGCCACGGAAGCCGGATAGGCCGCCGCAAAGCGCTTCCAGAACGCCGGCGCACCGTCGATGTCGTAGTCGGCGCGCGCCAGCAGGAAGATTGCCATGCGGTCGGCGGCGGCGTCGAGGTTGGCGGGCATGGGCTTGATGCCGGCGCTGCCGTTGATCATCGCCAGGTCCGGGCTCATGCGCGTCAGGTTGTCGATCACGCTGTCGAGGGTGGCCTGGTTGCGCTGCGCCTTCGGGTGCTCGAGCATGTTGTGCGCCATCGTGCGCGCCAGTACATAGGCCAGCTCGTCGTCGCTGCGGGCCACGCCCAGCATGCCGCGCGTGACCATGACGCGCGCCCCGTCGGCATAGGCATTCACGTTGTCGCCGTTGCCGAGTTCAATGCCGAAGCCGCAGGCGCGCGTGACCGGGATGCTCAGGTCGCGTGCGCGGCCGTCGCGTTCGATCGACAGCGGCAGGTTTGCTTGCGAAGCCACGACCGGACCGAAGATGGCGGCCGCGCCGGCCAGGGCGTTGGGACCGGTCGGCAGCGGCTTGCCGACGGCCGCGACCAGGTCGTCGCCCAGGCGCAGGCCGGCTTTCGCCGCGCCGCTGCCGGCCAGCACGCCCGTCACCTGCAGGCGCTCGTCCATGCCGAAGGCCACGTGCGCGGCCTCGTTGTAGACGCCCGGGTAGGAGTGGCGGTTCTTGGCCGTGAAGCCAAGCAGGTTGCGCGCGTGCTTCGTGCACAGCGCCGCATTGTCGATCAGGAGCGGCGCCGCCACGCGGTACAGGCGGTCCTGCAGCGCGGCCATTTTGGTGAGCGTGTCAGCGGCGGCCGACATCTGCGGCGTCAATGGCGTGCCTTGCGGCGTTTCCGTGATGGGGCCGGGCATGCCGGGCTGGCGGATCGGGGCTTGCGTGCCGCAAGCGGTCAGCAGCAGGGAAACAGCGATACCCAGCGCGGCCGGGCGCAGACGTTCAATGCGAATCATGGTCCTCCTCTATTATTGTTTTCCGGTGCTGCCGAACCCTCCGGCGCCCCGTTCGCTCGATGCAAACTCTTCGACGACATTGAAGCCCACCTGCAGGACGGGCACGATCACCAGCTGCGCCAGGCGGTCCAGCGGCTGCAGCGTGAAGGGCGCATGGCCGCGGTTCCAGGTAGAGACCATGAGCTGGCCCTGGTAATCGGAGTCGATCAAGCCTACCAGATTGCCGAGGACAATGCCGTTCTTATGGCCGAGTCCACTGCGCGGCAGGATCATCGCCGCATAGCCGGGATCGGCCACGTGAATGGCCAGGCCGGTCGGGATCAGCACCGTCTGGCCGGGCTCGAGATTGATCGGCGCGTCGATGCAGGCGCGCAGGTCGAGGCCCGCGCTGCCGGGAGTGGCGTAGGCCGGCAGGAGTTCCTTCATGCGCGGGTCGAGAATTTTAACGTCGATGATCTTCATGCTTTTTTCCTGGATCGGTGAATCGGTGAATCAGGTCAGCAGCGAGCGCTGCTCGAGGCGCTTGCCGATCTCGGAAACCAGCTGGCGCGCCAGCGTCAGCTTGTCGGCGCGCGGTAGCACGGTGTGGCCGTGTTCGTCGAACAGGACGATCGCATTGTCATCCTGGCCGAAGGTGTGGTGGCCGATGTTGCCTACCAACAGGGGGATGCCTTTGCGTTCGCGCTTGGCGGCGCCATATTCGACCAGGTTTTCCGACTCGGCGGCAAAGCCGACACAGTAGGGCCAGCCCGACAGCGAGGTGGTGGCCGCGACCGAGGCCAGGATGTCGGCGTTCTGCACGAATTCGAGCTGGGGCGCCGCCCCCCCTTCCTGCTTTTTCAGTTTCTGGTCGCTGGCGTTCGCCACGCGCCAGTCGGCCACCGCCGCCACGGCGACGAACACGTGCTGGCCTTCCACGCCCGCCATCACGGCGTCATGCATTTGCTGGGCCGAGAGCACGTCGATGCGGCGCACGCCGTGCGGCGTGGGCAGGGCCGTCGGGCCCGACACCAGCGTCACCTCGGCGCCGGCTTCGCGCGCGGCGCGGGCGATCGCATAGCCCATCTTGCCGGACGAGAGATTCGTGATGCCGCGCACCGGATCGATCGCTTCGAACGTAGGCCCGGCCGTGATCAGCACGCGCTTGCCGAGCAGGATCTTGTGCTGGAAGGACGCGATCAGTTCCTCGAGCAGCTGCTCGGGTTCGAGCATGCGTCCGAGGCCCGTCTCGCCGCACGCCTGCTCGCCGGCGGCCGGGCCGAAGATCTTGACGCCATCCTCGCGCAGGGTCGCCACGTTGCGCTGGGTGGCGGGGTTCTGCCACATTTCGACGTTCATCGCCGGCGCCACCAGCAGTGGCACGCCGTGCGGGCACGCCAGGCACAGGGTCGAGAGCAAATCGTCGCAGGCGCCGTGGGCGAGCTTGCGGATGAAATCGGCCGAACAGGGCGCGACCAGCACCGCGTGCGCGCCGCGCGTGAGGTCGATGTGCGCCATGTTGTTGGGCATGCGTGCGTCCCACTGGTCGAGCCAGACCGGGTTGCCCGACAGCGCCTGCATCGTCACCGCGCCGATGAAATGGGTGGCGGCTTCGGTCATCACGACGTGGACTTGTGCGCCCTGCTTGATCAGCGCGCGGCACAGCTCCGCCGCCTTGTAGCAGGCGACGCCCCCGGACAGGCCGAGGACGATTTTTTTACCCTGCAGTTCCATGCTCATGACGCACTCCTCGCTGGTGTTCCGTATTTAGTTCTTGCTCAGTTCTTGTTCACGCGCCGCAGTTCATCGAGGATGAACAGGAAGACGCCGATGCAGATGCCGATGTCGGCGACGTTAAAGGCTGGGAAGTGGCCCCAGCCGCGCAGGTAGAAATCGAGGAAGTCGATCACGTGGCCATACGCGACGCGGTCGATCACGTTGCCGATGGCGCCGCCCAGGATCAGGGCCAGGGCCCAGCAGAACATGCGCTGCCCCGGATGGCGCTTGAGCAGGTAGAGGATGAAGCCGATGGCGCCGATCGCGATCGCCGTGAAGAACCAGCGCTGCCAGCCGCCCTGGTCGCTCAGGAAGGAAAACGCCGCGCCCGGGTTATACACGAGCACCAGGTTGAAGAAGCTGGTGACGGGCAGCGTCTCGCCATAGGTGAACAGTTTCGAGACGGTGATCTTGGTCAGCTGGTCGATCAGGACGATGATGAACGCGATGCCCAGCCACGGGCTCATGCTGGTGCTGCCCGACTTGTGAACGGTGGTGATGCCCGGTTTTTTCTTGGTTGCCATTGGATTCGGAAGTAGATGTAGAAACCGCCATGCCGCGGTATGCGGCATGGCGGTTGGTTTCATATGCGTTATGCGAAGCGGCGTGCTTCGCCGGCGCCGAACAGGTTGCTGACGCAACGGCCGCACAGGCCCGTGTGCTCGTGATTGTGGCCGACGTCGGGGCGGTAGTGCCAGCAGCGCTCGCATTTAGGCGCGCTCGACGCCGTTACCTGCACCGCTTCGTCAAGCTCGTTGGCGGCCTGTTCGACCGTCGCCTGCGAGGTGATGAAGACGAATTTCAGGTCGTCGTCCAGGCTCGTCAGCAACGCGTGCTTGGCGCCCGCCGCCTTGATCGTCAGCTCGGCCTGCAGGGACGAACCGATGGCCCCCGAAGCGCGTACTTCTTCGAGCTGCTTGGTCACGTCGGCACGCACTTCGCGCAAGGCCGCGTACTTGGCCAGCAGGGCTTCGGCGTCGGGCAGTTCCGGGAAGGTCCACAGCGTTTGCGTGAAGATGGTCTCGTCGGAATCAAGATACGCTAGCTGGCCCGCGAACACGGCCCAGGCTTCCTCGGCGGTGAACGAGAGCACCGGCGCCATCACGCGCAAGAGCGCATGCGCGATGTGCCACAGCGCGGTCTGGGCCGAACGGCGCGCCTGGGAATCCACGCCGGTCGTGTACAGGCGGTCTTTCAGGATGTCGAGGTAGAAGCCGCCCAGGTCTTCCGAGCAGTAGTTCTGCAGGCGCGAGACGACCGGGTGGAATTCGTAGCGTTCGAAATGCGCGGCGATGTCCTGCTGCAGGGCCGCCATCGAGGCGATCGCATAGCGGTCGATCTCGAGCATCTGCTCGACCGGGACGGCGTGCCTGGCCGGGTCGAAGTCCGATGTATTCGCCAGCAGGAAGCGCAGCGTGTTGCGGATGCGGCGGTAGGATTCCGTGACGCGTTTCAGGATCTCTTCGCCGATCGACAGCTCGCCCGTGTAGTCGGTCGAGGCCACCCACAGGCGCAAAATGTCGGCGCCCAGCGTGTCCGAGATCTTTTGCGGCGCCATCGTGTTGCCGAGCGACTTGCTCATCTTCTTGCCGTTTTCGTCGACCGTGAAGCCGTGGGTCAGCAGCGCCTTGTAGGGCGGCGCGCCGTTCAACATCGACGAGGTGAGCAGGGACGAGTGGAACCAGCCGCGGTGCTGGTCCGAGCCTTCCAGGTAAAGGTCGGCCGGGAAGGTCGATTGCTGGGCGTGCGAGCCGCGCAGCACGGTCTGGTGCGTGGCGCCCGAATCGAACCAGACGTCGAGCGTGTCCTTGTTCTTCTCGTAGGTGTCGGCGTCGTCGCCCAGCAGTTCGCGGGGGTCGAGCGCCTGCCAGGCGTCGATGCCGTTCGCTTCGATCAGCTTGGCCACTTGCTCCAGCAGCTCCGGGGTGCGCGGATGCAGCGCACCGGTTTCCTTGTGGATGAAGAAGGCCATCGGTACGCCCCACTGGCGCTGGCGCGACAGGGTCCAGTCCGGACGGTTTTCGATCATGCCGTGCAGGCGCGCCTGGCCCCAGTCCGGGAAGAACTGGGTCTTGGCGATGCCGGCCAGCGCGGTTTCGCGCAGGGTGGGGCCGCCGTCTTTCGGCGTCAGGTCCATGCCGGCGAACCACTGGCTGGTCGCACGGTAGACGATCGGGGTCTTGTGGCGCCAGCAGTGCATGTAGCTGTGGTCGAACATTTTGAGTTCGAACAGGGCGCCGGCGGCGGTGAGCGCCGCGCAAATCGGTTTACTGGCTTCCCAGATCGTCAGGCCGCCGAACAGCGGCAGGGACGTCGCGAAGCGGCCGTCGCCCATGACAGGCTTGAGGATGTCGTCGTCCTGCAAGCCGTGCGCTTTGCACGAGATAAAGTCGTCCAGACCGTAGGCCGGCGCCGAGTGGACCACGCCGGTGCCGCTTTCGGTAGTCACGTAGTCAGCCAGGTAGACCGGCGAGGTACGTTCGTAGAACGGGTCGGCCGCGTGCATCGGGTGCTTGAAGCGCATGCCTTCCAGCTTGTCGCCGGTCGTGGTGGCGATGGTTTTACCTTCGAGCTTGTAGCGCGCCAGGCAGGACTCGACCAGGTCCTGCGCCAGGATCAGCAGCAGCGGCTGGCCGTCACGCTCCGCTTGCACGAGGGCGTAGGTCACTTCCGGATTGACATTCAGCGCCTGGTTCGACGGGATCGTCCACGGGGTGGTGGTCCAGATGACGATGAAGCCATTATCCGGATCAATGCGGGTCGGCAGCGACGGCACACCGAATGCGGCCGCGACTTTCTCGGGTTCCGCGAACGGGAAGCCGACGTCGATCGCCGGGTCGCGCTTGTCCTGGTATTCGACTTCCGCTTCGGCCAGGGCCGAGCCGCAGTCGAAGCACCAGTTGACGGGTTTCAGGCCGCGGTAGACATACCCTTTATCGAGCAATTTGCCGAGCGCGCGCAGTTCGTCGGCTTCGTTACCGTAGGCCATCGTCATGTACGGGTTTTCCCATTCGCCGAGCACGCCCAGGCGAATAAAACCGGCGCGCTGGCGGTCGATCTGTTCGAGCGCATAGGCACGGGCCTTTTGCAGCACTTCGGCGGTCGGCAGGTTCTTGCCGTAGAGTTTTTCGATCTGGATCTCGATCGGCATGCCGTGGCAATCCCAGCCTGGCACGTAGGGCGCGTCGAAGCCGGCCATGGTGCGCGATTTCACGACCATGTCCTTCAGGATCTTGTTGACGGCGTGGCCGAGGTGGATGTCGCCGTTTGCGTACGGCGGACCGTCGTGCAGCACGAAGGTTGGACGGCCTTTCGCAGCCTTGCGGATGCGGTGGTAGACCTGCTTGTCCTGCCATTGCTTGACCCAGCCCGGCTCGCGCTTGGCGAGGTCGCCGCGCATCGGGAACGGGGTGTCGGTCATGTTAACCGGGTACTTGCTCTCAGGCTTTTTGCCAGCCTTTTGGGCGGGCGCATTCTGGACGGGTTTGCTGTTTTCGGACATGGATTATCTTCGGTAGGGGAGTTCTGTATTGGCTGCGAGCGTGTCGCTCGCAGCCGCGCGATGGATGCTGTCGCGCTTCAAATTCGGTCGGTGGCGGTCAGGGCGCCGGCGCGGGCCGCGCTGCGCGGATCGTGCTGCCGCTGGTGCGCGGCGAACCAGGCGCGTGCCTGCTCCGCATCGCGGTGGATCGCCGCGGTGAGCGTGTCGAGGTCGACGTACTTTTCCTCGTCGCGCAGTTTTTCCAGGAACTCGACCCGCACCAGTTTGCCGTAGCAGGGACGGTCGTAGTCGAAGATATGCACCTCGAGCAGCATGCGGCCGGCATCCTCGACCGTTGGACGCACGCCGAGGCTGGCCACTGCCGGCAACGGTGTCTCGGCCAGGCCGTGCACTTGCACCACGAAGATGCCTTGCAGGGCAGGGCGGTGCATGACGCGCAGGTTCAGGGTCGGGAAGCCCAGCGTTCGGCCCAGCTTGGCGCCATGGATCACGTGGCCCGACATCGCATACGGGTGGCCGAGCAGGGCGCCGGTGGCGTTCAAGTCGCCCGCCGCCAGCGCCGCGCGCACGGCCGACGACGAAATGCGCTGGTCGCCTTCGCGCACGGTCGGCAGGGTCTCGACCTGAAAGCCGTGGCGGCGGCCGGCTTCCATCAGCATTGCCACATTGCCGGCGCGCTTGGCGCCGTAGCAGAAATCGTCGCCCACCATCAGCCATTTGACGTGCAGGCCGTCGACCAGCACGCGCTGCGTAAAATCTTCCGGGGAGATGGAGGCGAACTGTTCGTTGAAGTGCTCGACGATGACGCGGTCGATGCCGGCGGTAGCCAGGTCTTCGAGCTTGTCGCGCAGGTTGGCGATGCGCGCCGGAGCGCGGCTGAGGTCGCCGCTACGGCGGGCAAAGTATTCGCGCGGATGTGGCTCGAACGTCATCACCGCCGCTTCCAGTCCCAGCGCATCGGCTGCGCCACGGACGCGCGCCAGCAAGACCTGGTGGCCGCGATGGACACCATCGAAATTGCCGATCGTGAGGGCGCAGGGGGCGCGCGCCGCGTCGTTGGGAAGTCCGCGAAATACCTTCATTGGTGGTTCCAGAGTGCCCGGCAAGCGGGCCACGCATGTCGTGGTCAACCGTGCCGCGGGGCGAAAACCCTGATTATACGGTAAAGGCTTGTTGCATTGCGGAGAGAGAAGGGTGGGGCAAGGGCCGGCGAAAAAAAACGCCGCCTGCGAACAGGCGGCGTTTCATGTGGCGTGCGGCGCGATCGGATCGCGCGACAGGCTGGTGTGCTTATCCGGCCAGTGGCTTGTTGATGGCCATGATCCAGTAGCGCGCCAGCTCGGCCGTGCCTTCCTTGCCGCCAACGCCGCGCAGCGTGCTGATCGCCTGCTGCTTCTTGCCGGCTGCGGCATACGCCTCGCCCAGGCGCAGCTTGGCTTCGTCCGGATACCGCAGGCCGCCGGCCTTGATGGCCGCTTCCATCATCTTCAGGCCCTTGTCGGTCTGGCCGGCTTGCACCATGCCGTAACCGAGGGCAACCAGGCCGTCGTTATCCTTGGCAGCCGTGTACTCGGCTTCCGTGGCAGCGGCATCCTTGTTGCGATCGGCCAGGGTCTTCTCGGCCAGGTCCTTCAGGCGCTGGTGACGGGGGGCGTCAGGACCAGTGCCCAGGGCGCCGGCCTTGTAGCCCTTGTCGATGACCTTCAGCGCTTCAGCCGGCGCCCTTGCCTGCAGAACGAGCTGGGCCATTTCCATGTACTCGCTCGGCTTCTTCAGCAAGCCGTTGGCCAGCTTCAGGCGATACAGGTCGACCGACAGGCGGCTCGAGAAGCCGGGCTTGCCTTGCACGCGGTTGAGCAGGTCGTTCCAGTATTGGGCTTTCGGGTAGTTCGCCGCCAGCTTTTCGATGGTGTTGACGTAACCGGCCTTGTCGTTCTTCTTGAGCTGGATGTTTGCCAGCATGCCGAGCATGTCTTCGCTCATGCGGCCCGATTTCTCGGCATTGCGCAGCTCGGTTTCCAGCGCAGCAACGTTACCCTGCTTGTAATAGTTCTGCATCAGGTAGCCGCGCAGTTTCGGATCGTCGCCGTTCTTGAGCTGGCGCTGGATGGCCTCATTGGCCTTGCCCAGTTCGCCGCCGCGCATGTAGATGCCGATCAGGCCTTCCGAAAACTGGCTACGTTCGCTGGCCGACAGCTTGCCCGAGGCAATCAGGGATTCGAAGGCGTCGGCGGCGGTGCCGTAATCGCCGGCAGACGAGGCGGCCGAGGCGCGGACGCGATCGATCAGGTAGCTCTCGTGTGCGGTCTTGCCGGCGACTTTATCCGCTTCGCGCAGTTTTGCCAAGGCGTCTTTGTGCTTGCCCTGTTTCATCAATGCCTGGGCTGCCTGCAATTGCTTGCCGACTTCGGCGCGCACCGCTTGTGCATGGACGGGCGCCAGGCCAAGGATCGGCGCTGCTGCGGTGAAGCCGAGGGCGGCCATTGCGAGGCTGAGGTGTGCGAGACGGAATTTGATCATCGTGGGAAATCCTCTTTGAAAATGGACACGGCAGGGAAACCCTGCCGTGTTAGTCAAGCGTGATGCGATTACTGGAACTGCTCGTTACCGACCATGCCGATCTTCGTGACGCCGAGACGTTGGGCCGTTGCCATGACACCGGCAACCACTTTGTACTCGACCAGCTTGTTCGGACGCAAATGCACTTCCGGCTGGTTTGGCTGGGCAGCGACTTCATTCATCTTCGCTTCCAGCGTCGCACGATCAGGGACTGCCATACCATCCCAGAGGATAGTACCGTCGAAGTCAACGTCGACCGTATGGACACGCGGCTCTTCAGTCTTCGGCGGTGGCGTACCAACCGGCATGTTCAGATTGACCGCGTGGTTTTGCTTCGGAATCGTGATAATCATCATAATGATCAGAACGAGCAGGACGTCGATCAACGGCGTCATGTTCATGTCCATCATCGGCTCGCCGTCTTCGGTGCCGCCACTGACTGCCATGTTAGATTACTCCTGAACGCAATGCCGAGCTTACATCCGGCTCGTGGTCGAGCCGGGTGCTGGCTCCGAGATGAAGCCGACCTTGGCGAAACCCGCCATCTGCATCGTGTAGATGGTGCCGCCGACGCAGCGATAGGGCGTGTTGATATCGCCGCGGATATGCGCCTCGGGCAACTCGAGCTCGGGATTGCCGACGCCACCCTGGCGCGCGATCTCGGCCTTCAGCTTGGCGACCGCGCGATCGAGCAGCTCGGTGCTCGTCACCGGGGCAGTGCCCCAATAGACCGCGCACGAGCCGTCGGGCTTGGTGGTCACCGACAGCGAGACGTTCTCTGGCTTGGTCGTCGTCGGGTCGAACTGCACGTCGGGCAGCTTGAGCTTCACCGACTGCACCACGACCGGGACCGCGATCAGGAAGATGATGAGGAGAACCAACATGACGTCAACCAGCGGCGTCGTGTTGATGTCCGACATCGGTTTCTCGGTGGTATCGCCACCAACGCTCATCGACATGTGAGAGCTATCCTATCCATTCTTTGCTCCGCGGACCGTGCCGGCCAGCGGGAGGCGGGGCACCCACCGGGTGCCCCGCCGCATCGGTTCAGGCGCGCGTCTGGACGCCACCGGTCTGGCCGGCGGTCGTCGTGCCGGGCGTGCCGGTGATGCCGGTCGTTGGCTTCACTGGCGCGGGGCCCTTGCTGCCGCCCGTCGCAGCGATCGGACGAACCGCACCGTTCGACGCGAGGAAGCCGAGCACGTCGTTCGAGAAGGTCGAAAGATCCTCCGCGATCGCCTTGTTGCGGCGCTGCAGCCAGTTGTACGC
>JANNNC010000172.1:0-14114 GCA_031398335.1 Massilia sp. | reverse complement strand
TGGTCGATTGCCTGACCCTGGCCATGCTCTATACACTGCGCATCGTCGCGGGCGCCGCCGCCGCGGGCGTCGTGCTGTCGTTCTGGCTGCTCGCATTCTCGGTGTTCCTGTTCCTGTCGCTGGCGTTCGTCAAACGCTATGCCGAGCTGCAGGTGCAGGTCTTGAACGGCAAGCAAAAAGCCCATGGACGCGGGTATTTCACCTCCGACGCACCGCTGGTCGAGATGCTGGGCATTACCTCCGGTTACGCCGCCGTCGTCGTTTTGTCGCTCTACCTGAACAGCGACGCGGTACAGGCGCTGTACCGCGAGCCGCAGGTCGTATGGGGGGCGGTGCCGGTCATCCTGTTCTGGATCAGCTGGATCTGGATGCAGGCGCACCGGGGGCAGATGCACGACGACCCGCTCGTCTTTGCCGTGAAGGACCGCGCCAGCCTGGCGGCGGGGCTGACCTTCGGTGCGGTGATCGCCGTCGGCGCCGTCGGATGGTCATGGTAGCGGTGTCGTCCTGGGGGCGCCTGAGCCGGGAGGCGCACCACCTGCGCGTCCTGACCGAGGCTGACATGGCCGCACGCCGGCTCGACGGCGCTCCGGGGATCGCGTACGGGATGGGCCGCAGCTACGGCGATGTCTGCCTCAATCCGGGCGGGACGCTCTGGCAGACGACAGCGCTGGACCGCTTCGTCGACTTCGATCCGGCAAGCGGGCGTTTATTCTGCGAAGCCGGGGTGCTGCTGCGCGATATCCAGCGCATGGCCATCCCGCGCGGCTGGATGTTGCCGGTCACGCCGGGAACCCAGATGGTGACGGTGGGGGGCGCCATTGCAAACGACGTGCACGGGAAAAACCATCACGTGATGGGTTCTTTCGGCGACCATGTGCGCCGCCTGGCACTGCTGCGCACCGACGGCAGCGTGATCGATTGCGGCCCCGGCGAGACGCCGGAATGGTTCGCGGCCACCGTCGGCGGCCTCGGCCTGACGGGTGTCGTCACCCACGCCGAGCTGCAGCTGCGGCCGGCGGCCGGGCCGTGGCTCGATACGGAAACCATCGCCTACACCAGCCTCGACGAGTTCTTTCAACTTGCCGACAGCTCGGAAGCGGGCTGGGAGTACACGGTGTCATGGATCGACTGCCTGTCCGGGGGGCGCCGCGGCATTTTCATGCGCGCCAACCCGACCGAGGTATGGCCGGCGCCGGCGCCGCGCAAACGCGCGCTGACCGTGCCGTTCGTGCCGCCCGTGTCCCTGGTTAACCGGCTGTCGCTGCGCGCCATGAATTTCGGCTACTACCACCTGAACCGGCAGCGCCTGGGGCGCGCGTTCCAGCATTACGCGTCGTTTTTTTACCCGCTCGACAATCTGCTCGAGTGGAACCGCATGTACGGGCCGAAAGGTTTTTACCAATACCAGAGCGTGGTGCCGCATGCCGGCGGGCGCGAAGCGATCGCTGCCATGCTCGAGGAAATTGCCCGCAGCGGCGACGGTTCGTTCCTGGCCGTGCTCAAGACCTTCGGCAACCGCAAGGCGCCGGGCATGCTCAGCTTTGCCCAGCCGGGCGTGACGCTGGCGCTCGATTTTCCGAACCGCGGCGCACGCACGGAGAGCCTGCTGGCGCGCCTCGATGCCATCGTCGGGGCGGCCGGGGGACGTATCTACATGGCCAAGGACGCACGGATGCCGCGTGCGATGTTCGAGGCCGGTTATCCGCGCCACCTGGAGTTCCAGCAATACCGCGACCACGGCATCAGTTCGGCACTGTCGCGCCGGCTGATGGGGGCTTGAGCGGCCTGATGGGCAGGCGCGGCCCGTCCGTCAAATATTCATTTTGTTGAAGACGAATGCCGGCAGGTGGCGAATGATGAGCATGATGATGCGCCATTTGCCGGGGACGTAGACCACGGCCTGCTTTTTGTCGATCGCGCGCACGATGTCGGCCGCGACGGCGTCGACGGGGGCGAGCCGGGCGCCGCCGCTTTTCAGGTGGGCCGTCATCGGGGTGTCGGTCGGTCCGGGTTTGATCAGGACGATCGTCACGCCGCTACCGGCGAACCTGTGGCGCAAACCCTGCGCATAACGCTCCACCAGGCCTTTGGCCGCGCCGTAGACGTAGTTCGACTTGCGGCCGCGGTCGCCCGCGACGGAGCCGATCAGGGCGAGGACACCGTGGTTTTTCTTTGCCATTGCGCGCGCGAACGCTTCGGCGAACAGCACCGGCGAGATGCCGTTGACGTCGAGCGCCTGGCGGCAGCTTTCCAGGTCTTGCTCGCAAGCGCTTTGCTCCGGCAGCATGCCATGGGCGATCAGCACCACGTCGACCGCACGCGTCGTGACGGACGCGACCGTTCTTTCGATGTCGGCGGCCGCGAGGAAGTCGGTGCACACCACCTCCACCTCGGCCTGCTGGCCACGCACGCGCAGGTCGCTGGCGATCCGTTCGGTACGCACCGGGTCGCGCCCCACCAGGATCAGTTCGACAGGACCGCTGGCGGCCCACAGCCGGGCACAATGCTCGGCAATGGCCGAGGTGGCGCCGATGATGACGATTCGTTTTTTATTGGTCAAGGGAGTTCCGTTGGTGTCGTTGGCAAGCCCGGGCCAGGTCCGTAGGGCTCAAGCCGGCCCTGTGCGGAAGACGAAGCGCTTGTCGAGTTGATATTTTGAAATGTAGCCGATGAGCAACCCGAGAATGCCGCCGGCATAGCGCATTTCGCGTGTTTCGAACACATAATGGAAACCGAGTTCGAAGCCCCAGAAGATCACGGTCGTGACCAGTCCCATCAGCGTATACAGCGCAAACGTCCGGCTGTCATGGGCGGCGTCGCGGGCGCGAAAGCGGAAGATATACCGTTTATCGAGGACGTACTTGATCACGAGTCCGACCGCCGTTCCCGCGATCATCGATATGACCAGCGAAAAAGGGCCGTCATAGGCCCACGTCATGACATCCTGCGTGCCGATGTTGGCGGCGGTGGCGATGAGCGCGAGCAGGGCGTAAATGAGCGGCAGTTTCACAGGGCGAGAAATGATTGTATTTGGGTCAACAAAGGCTGGCCATTGTACCCGAACGCCGGGGCCGCAGCCATGCGGGGCAACGGCGCCCACGTGGGCGCCGCTTCAGGTTTCGGTGGAAGAATCCGGCACCGGCGGCTGGTTGAAGGTGAACGCTTTATGCAGGAGATAGGTCAGCACCGGACCGCACAGCATCACGAGCGCCAGGCCGATCAGGTAATGCCAGCCCATGGCTTCGGCCAGCGCCGACAGTGAAATCGTCAGGATCAGGCTGGTCATCGACACCAGGGCAAATTTCCCGTAGCGCGACCAGGTCGGCGCCACCCTGAAGGCGAACAGGGAATTGCTGAAGAACGAGAACGTATTGGCCAGCGCGAATCCGGCGATATTCGCCGGTACCGGGGTCGTGATGGCACCCTCGACCAGGGTCACCACGGTAATCGTGTGCAACAGCGTGTTGCACACGCCGATGACGGCAAAGACCAGCAACGCCCGGTGGCGTGCGACGAGCTGCTTAAGATCGATCAACGCTGTGCTCTTCCCTGACCAGGTACACCGGTCGCCGTTTGACCTCGTTGTAGATACGGCCGACGTATTCGCCGAGCACGCCGATGCCGATCAGCTGCACGCCGCCAAGGAACAGCGTCCCTGCCATGATCGACGCATAGCCTGGCTCATCCACGCCGTAGACCAGGGTCTTGAGTACGATCGTGCCTGCATACAGGAGTGCGGCCACCGAGACGAAGGCGCCGATGTAGCTCCAGATCCGCAGCGGCGCCGTACTGAAACTGGTAATGCCTTCCAGCGCGAAATTCCACAGCTTCCACAAATTGAAACTCGAGCTGCCATGCGCGCGTTCGGCCGGACTGTACAGGACGGTTACCGTGCGGAAGCCGACCCAGGCAAACAGGCCCTTCATGAAGCGGTGGTTTTCCGGCAGCTGGCGCAGTGCGTTGACGACGCGCTTGTCCATCAGGCGGAAGTCGCCGACCCCTGGCGGCACGTGCGTGTTCGAAATCACGTTATGGAGGCGGTAGAACAGCGTCGCCATCAGTTTCTGGATCGGGCCGTCGGTCTGGCGGTCGCGCCGGCGCGCGAGCACGACCTCGGCGCCAGCCTCCCAATGCGCCAGCATTTCATGGATCAGCTCCGGAGGATGCTGGAGATCGGAATCGATCGGGATCACGGCGTCGCCGGAAGCGCGATCGAGGCCCGCGGTCAGCGCCGCTTCCTTGCCGAAGTTACGCGACAAATCGACCAGGTGCACGTTCGGATAGGTCTCGTATGCCTTGAGCAGCTCGGCCCAGGTGGTGTCGCGGCTGCCGTCGTTGACGGCAACGATCACGAAATGATAGTCGGGCAGCGCCAGCGTGACCTCATGGACGCGCTTGAAGAATTCACCGACGCCGCGCCCTTCGTTATAGAAAGGGGCGACCAACGTTACAACTTTCTTCAAAATTACTCCTCTGTCTGCTTAGCGCTTGATCATGCGTTTGCACAGGAAAACGGCATCGACTGGAATACACTTGGCCGCATCCTGCCCGCCCAGCATGTTCATGACGGCGCCCATCTCGGGAAACTCGTTACGCGCGAATACGAAGGCATTGTCGGGCCCGGTCGCCGCCGCGATCTCTCGTGCGTAGTTGTCGCAAGGCTTGACGACCCGCGACAGGTAACCGGTGCTCATATTCAGCTGATACTTGGACGCATACAACATCGTGGGCAGGAGGGTGTCGTTCGCCCCCGCCTTGCCGCAACGGAAAGGCGGATAGAAATATAGCGTGCGGGTCTCCTTGCCCAGGAACGCCGTCCATTTCGCCTCGTCCAGCATGACCGGGAAGGTCTGGTGCACGGAGGCGCGCGAGCGCGCATGCAGCGGCTGCAGGTCCCACAATTGTAGCAGCACCACCGTAGGCAGGACGATGGCGATCCAGCCTGCCTTGCCATAGCGCTGGGCCATGATGACGGTGAAGATGACGACGGCATAGCCCGCCGGCCAGAAGAAGCGGCCCGAAACGCGCATCTGCGCGGTAATCGAATAGGTCCACTCGGGCATGGCCCACTCGAACATGCGCACTTCACCGAGGTAGACGACGTTCGACGGCGCATACAGCGCCATCAGGCTGATGCCCAGCAGCAGCATGCCGTGGCGCGACCAGAAAGCGGGCGCATGGCGGCGCTGCAGGCGCCAGGCGTAGACGAAAAGGCCGAGCAGGAAAATGCCGAGATAGTTGAAGCCTTCGCCCTGGCCGCCATGCACCACCGGATGTGGCCAGATCAGCAAGTTGCCGCCCGAAAACGGTGACAGCAGGTTCATCGAGTAATAGCCGAAGCCCCACTCGCGCGCGCCCGCGCTCCCGGTCAGGGGCAGCATCGTCGTCGCGAACAGGCTGGCGCCGAGCAGGGCGGAGATGCCGAGCGCGGTGGCCAGTACCCGGCCGGCCTGGACGAGCGCCAGGTGGCGCGCCAGGTCGGCCACGAAGATCACCAGCACCATCGAGAAGAGGTAGATGTTGATGTAGAACGCACAGAAGATCAGGGCGATCCAGGCGCCGCTGGCCAGGACCTGGCGGCGTGTGCCGCGCAGGTAGATGGCAAAGGCAAACAGGAGCAGCCATTGCGACATCAGGCTGATATGGTGCAAGCGATTCGTCAGCGCCGGGAACGATGCCAGCAACAGCGCCAGCGAGGCCAGCGCAACCCATGAGCGCAGTTTCGCCTCGCGGCAGATCCACCAGCAGCCCACCCCCTGCATGACATAGCAAAAGCCGATCCAGAAACCATACGGGTTCCAGAAGCCCACGCCCGGGCCATGATGGAGGAGCTTCAGAAGCGCCGCATACAAGGGGATGGCGTCGACGAAGGTGGCGAGTGTCCCTTCCGGATAGTTCAGGGAGGTGATGCGCAACAGTGGCCAGTGCCAGGGTTCATGGATGAAGGCATTGAACCCGGCAATGTATTGGGTGACGTCGCCGCCTTGCTGCAGCCACACCGCCGAGCGGCCCAGCAGATGGGCCGGCGAATGCAGCCAGCAGGCAAAGCCGAGTGCGAGCACGATCGCGACGACCAGCCCGCCGAGGCCGTCCGGGCGCGCCAGGCTCTTGAACATGGCGCTTGCCCGGCTCTTCATGCGCCCGCTTGCGCCGCGCGCGGGAAGGCCGTGCAATGGCGCGCCTGGCGCGTTGCCTGGGGAAAGGATCGTCGTGTCGTTCGGTGTCAAAGCGCTCATCGGGCCTCGCATCTGCAAATAGGTGTCGCTGTGTTCGTCCGACGCCGCGGCGCCGGACCGGACTGCATGCTGGCGCGGCCTCAGCCCGCCAGGGGAGCAGGTAGGGAAATGCCTTGCGGGGGACTCTCGGGCGCGGACGTCAGCAGCGCCAGCAGGCGCACCACATTCTCGTGCCAGGTCATCCAGGGCATGTTTGCCGGATCGGCCACCTTGCCGGAGGCGCTGCGTTCGAGCCAGTCGCGTACCGCTTGCGCCAGCGAACCGCCGTCGAGGCCGCTGAAATAGTCGGCGCCGCTGGCCGCGATTTCACGGAACACCGGAATGTCGCGCGCCAGGATCGGCAAGCCGTAGCGGGCCGCTTCGATGAGGGGAAGGCCGAAACCCTCGCCCTCGCTCGGCGCCAGCAGGCAGCTGCTGGTGCGGTACAGCTGTTGCAGCTCGTCGTCGCCGATGCCGGTCAGCCAGCGCAGGCGGCGATCCTGTTCGGGGTGGGTACGCAGGCGCTCGACGATGCGTGGAATGGTGCGCCGTTCCGGTTCCGGCACCGGCTTCCATCCTTCATTGCCGACAACCACGAGGTCGACGTCCATGCCCTGCGCCCACAACTGCTCGAAGGCATCGAGCACCTGGAGGTGTCCCTTGCGCGGTTCGATCGTGCCCACGATGAGGAAGACCGGCCTCGCAGGCGCTTCGCGCACGGGTTCGGCACGCTTTGCCGACGCGGCCACGCCGCTGATGTCGGCGCCCAGGTGCAGGTGGGTGATGACGGGCAGGTGTTTGGGCGCGCCAGGCGAAGCCGCGAGCCAGGTGCGCATTTCGTCCGCGACGGCGCCCGAGATGCAGATGATCCGGTCCGCCTGCGCCGCCATGCAGGCCAGCCAGGCGGCGTGCCCGATGTCGGCATGGGGCGGGAAAAATTCGGGGCGCAGGACCGGCAGCAGGTCGTACAGCACGAAATTGACCTGCACGCCGCGCATGCGCCAGTTGGCGAACAGGCCTTCCTCGGCGGCGGCCATGGCGATGTGCGGCGAGTGGTCGGCACTGTAGTAAATGTCGCCGGCCTGGACCTCGACCAGGGCGTCGCCCTCGGCCGGCGGATGCTGCATGCCCATCAGGGACGCGGCATACGTGCGCGCATAGCGGCAGCGCATGACGCCGTTTTCGTTGCACAAATAAACAGGCTCGATACGCAAGGCCGTGTTCGGCAGTTTCAGCAGCTCGATCAACTGCGTGCGCACGACGCGCTCGATACCGGTCTTGAGGTCGTGCTGCGCGATGGCGGTGACGTCGACCAGCAACTGGCGCGGAAGCAGCGGATCGAATGCCCGCGCGATGCTGCGCGCATACTGGTGCAACTCGAGGTCGCCGGCATCGAGCCCGGGCACCGCGAGGAGTTTGTTGTAGAGCCGGTGGCGCCCGGCGAGGCGGCGCTCGGCCGCGAGCGCGAGCGCGTCCTTGTACATGGTCCCGCAGCGTTCCGGGCTGTTGCGTACTTTCATCAGCGCGAGCGCGGCAGCGCCGAGCGCGTGGCGCGCCGGCGCATCGTGGCGCAGGTGGGCCAGCGCGGCCGCCAGTTCATCGTTCGTAAACTGGTCTGGCAGCATCAGCACGGCATCGTGCGGGAATTCCGCCATCGAGCCGTTTGCATTGATGACCGTCGGCAAGCCGTAAATCATGCAATCGAGTACGGTTCCGGAGGTCTCGCCGCGCGAGCCGGTGCGCAGCTGAACGCCGACATCGGCCGCCTGCAAATACTGGAAATACGCTGCGTCCGAGATCCACCCGGAAATGCGAATCCGGTCCCCGGCGCCGGCCGCGCGTATGGCCTGAACCATTTCTCGGCCGTAATCACCGCCATGGTTGTCGCCGACAAAGACCAGTTCGCACTGGCTATCCCGGTGCAGGCCGGCGCTAACCCAGCCTTGCAGCAGCTCGAGGCAGTGCTTGGTCGGCGCCACAAAACCGAAATTGCACACGACAAACGCATCCTGGCGGATGCCGAGGGCGGCCCGCGCCGCGGCGCGGTCGTGCACCGCCGGCAAGGCGCGCGGCAGGGGCGCCATGCTCCAGTCGCCGCCGGCTTCCGGGCCGTACCATTGGCGCGCCAGCCGGCGCGCATACTCGGAGTGGACGATCACGTGGCTCGCGTTTTGCAGGATTTCCAGGTTGCTCGGATAGTCCTGCTTCGCCGTTTCCCAGCTTTCCGCGGAAAGACTCATTTGCCAGGACTTGTAACTATGGGAATCGAACAATGCGCGCGACCAGGCACCCGGCATGGCGCCCGTCATCTGTTCATGCGACAGCATGCTGCTGAGATAGAAGTCGTGCAGTACCACCACGCCGGGATGGGCGGCCAGCAGCGGCAGCATATAGCTGTGGAACGGGCTGTTGCCGAACTGATAAATAATGTGCGCATACTCGCTCCCATGGCTGTGCAGCCAGGCGGGATCGTGCCAGGCCAGTGCGCTCAGCCCGGGGGGCAGTTCCACATGGCGCTGGTCGACGATGAGGTCGATATTGAAATAGGGGAGCAGGGTCGGGAGCACGCGTACCGCGTAATCGGCGACGCCCGTGCGCTCGGGCGGCATGGGCGACACGAAGGCAATGCGCGGCTTGTTCGCCGGGCTCGCCGGCTCCAGGCGCGGGCGGGCGTGATGCTGTTCGAGCGCCCGCAGCGCGCGTTTTGCCGTGCTATCCCAACTGAACGACAATGCCTGCTGGCGTCCGTGCGCGCGCAGCCTGTCCATCATGGCCGGGTCGCCGAGCAGCTGGGCAATCTTGGCGCTGATGGCGGCCGGGTCGTGCGGATCGAACATCGCCTCTTCGCTGCCGATGACTTCGGGGATGCTCGTCGTATTTGCACCAATGACGGGGGCGCCGCACGACATGGCTTCCAGCGCGGGCAAGCCGAAGCCCTCGTGCTTGGACGGGAAGACGAACAAGGTACAGGCGCGGTACAGCGCGATCAGGGTGGCATCGTCGACATAGCCGCTCAGGATCAGCTCACTGGGTCCGAGGCCGCATGCCCGCGCATGCTGTTCGAGGGCCGCATGCTGCCCCTCGCTCAGGCGGCTGGCGATCAGGAGCTGGCAGCGCGCGCGCAGTTCGGGCGGCAGCTGGCTGAATGCGGTGATGAGTCCATCGATATTCTTGCGGCTGTCGCAGCCGCCCGGGGCGTACATCACGAAGTCGCCGCGCAGCGCGAATCTGGTGTGCAGCGCCGCCAGGTCGGCCGCGCTCAAAGGCTGTGCGGAAAAAGTCGCGTCGACCGCCGTTGAAATCGCGATCACCTGCTCTTCGGGGACCCCGAGTGCGTCGATGGCCTCGAGTCGCGCATAATCGGAAATCGATAACAGCAGGCCGGCCTGGCGCAGGGAAGCGACCTTGCGTTCATAGTAGCGCCGCTGCACGTCCGTGGTCAGGTAGGTGCCCGGGTTCAGCAGCGGGATCAGGTCGTACAGGACCACCGCCGTCGTCACGCCAGGCATGAAGCTGCCGACCGAGACGACCGAATCGTCCACCAGGCCCTCGAACAGGCTGGTCACCAGGACCATGTCCGGCTTGAGCTGGGCAATGAAGTATTCACGCAATAATTCGTTGGCGCGTGTCCGCGGGCTGTTGCCGGGCTCGATTTCCGCGGACGGGGCAACGATGTCGAAGACGCGAATGCGCTCGCCCGGGATCAATCCGGCAAAGGCCAGGCGGATGTCGTCGATGGCGGCGCCGAGCCCGCCGTTCAGGACGAGCCAGAGTTCGTGGTCCTGGGCATTGCGTGCGATGCCCAGGGCAAGCGCCAGCGAATAACGGCCGATGCCGCGAAAGCGGCTTTCGGACTGGGCGCCTTGCAGATCGATGACTATGCGCATTACGCTTTCCTTGCTTGCTGTGCTTGTTTCAGTTCGCGGTAGATGCGGGCGACACGGGGAGGCACTTCGCCCATCGGCAGGGGTTCAGGCGGCGGCGCGGCGGCCAGGTGGTGCGCGCTGGTGTCGTGGCGGTACAGCAGGTGGCGCAGGCGCGTCTGGACGCCCGGCATGTAAGCGAGCATGGTACGCACCACGCGCTTCAGGCGCGGCTTGCGCAGCACCACCTGGACCGCGCGCTGAAGCAGGGGCACGAACAGGCGCGATGCCTGCGCGCGCGGCTGCGGGCTGCCGCCGCGGGCCTGGCGGGCGAGCGTGCCAAGGGCGCGCAAGGGCGCGCTGCAGCGCCACGAGCGGCTCTGCAGCATGTCGGCGATGCGGCGCGCCTGCGCGTCCGCGAGCTGCTGTGCCTGTGCGAGGCGCGCTTCGAGGCTCGCCGTCGTGTGCTGGAATTCGGTACGCAGCCTCTCCAGTTCCGCATTGCGCGCGTCTTCGGCCTGGCGTTCGAGTTCCTCGACACGCGCTGCAATGGCAGCCTGGCGCGCTTCGTCGGCCTCCCGATCGAGCAGCTTGGCGCGGGCGGCCGTCTCCGACTGCTCGAGCAGTTCGACACGGCGCGCCAGGTCGAGATGCGCAAGCTGCATCCGCGACTCCAGGAGCGCGAAGCGTTCCTGGGCATCGGCCAGCCCGGCGGCGGCGTCCGCCTGCGCGCCGTTCAGTACGTCGACCCGGTGACTGACCAGTTCGTGTTCGGTGGCGCTTGCGGCCCGGTCGGCCGAAATGCGGTCGGCCAGGGCAGCGAGTCCATGGTGGATGTCGGCATGCTCTTGCGCGGCGCGCGACTGGTAGCGCAACGCCAGGGATTTCATGTCGATTCCGTACTGCGCCGAGAACAGCGGCGCGAAGTCGGCGAGCAGGGGCGCCGGCGCCTGTTTCTGGGCCACGACGCTGTAGTCGGGGCTGGCGCCGCTGAGCACCGACAGCAGGTCGACCGGGGTGTCGCCGTGCAGCTGCGGGTCTTCCTGCAGGCGCACCACGAGATGGCGGGCATACCCGGCATGCTCGGCGACGAACGCGAGAAGATTCGGCGGGATCGGGCGCAGGTGCGACGGATCGGTATAGAAGTCCGAACTGCCGACGACGATGTTTTCCGGGTTGGGCGTCTCCAGGATCAGCAATCCCCCCGGCACCAGCACACGCAAGGCCTCGGCGGCGAGCAGGCGCACGCTGTCGAACGCAATATGCTCGACCAGGTGGAAGGCCGACACGACGGCAACGCTTTCATCGGCCACTGCGGCCAGGGCTGCGAGGGCGTCGTCCTTGACGACCGTGAGGCCGCGTTCGCGCGCCGCCGCCAGCATGCCGTCGTCGAGATCGACGCCACGGGCTGCAAAGCCCTGTTCGCCGAGCAGCTCGAGCCACTCGCCGCGCCCGCATCCCAGGTCGATGGCCGGCGCGCCCGGATAATGCGCGTGCAGCGTTTCGAGGAACGGAATGTATTTGCTCAAGCGCTGCTTGATGACCTCGTGCGAGCCGCGATAACGGTCCTCGAAAGCCCGGTAAAATTGCGTTGTCATTTGATGATTTCCACTTGCGGCTCGAGCCAGCTGCTCCCGACGAATTCACGCCGGTTCATGTTCACGACCATGAACAGCAGCGCCAGGTCGCGCCATTCGTAATTGTTGGCAAGGTGGGTTTCGTCGCTGGTCAATGCCGTGGTCACCGAATAACTGCCCGCGCCCAGGTTCAACGGGAATTGGAAACGGTAGTCGATGACGCTGCCGGCGGCGATGTTTTCGAGGGCGCATTGCATGTGGTGGGTATTGGTCCCGTACATGGCCTGGCCCAGCCGGTCCTTGATCATGTAGCCGAGCACCAGGCGCGGTATCGATGCCCGCGCCTGCACGGTGATGTGCAAGCTCACCGCCGCGCCGACATTGCTCAACTCGACCGGTTCGCCCGCCGCGTTTTCCAGGGTAATGCGCGTCACGGTTGCCTCACCCGTGCCGGAAATGGTCTGGGTGCGGCCTTCCGCGGTCGTGATTTGCTCAACGCTGCTGCCATCGCGTTCGGCCAGCAGTGCATTGTAATAATCCATGACCTGCTCGGGCGTTCCCTGCTGCGCCAGGCGGCCGCGGTCAAGCAGGATCGCATGGTCGCAAATCGACTGCATCGCGGTGCGGTCGTGGCTGACGATCAATAAGGTCGTGCCGAGTTTGCGGAACTCGCGAATGCGGTCGAAACTCTTGTGCTGGAAATAAGCGTCGCCGACCGACAAGGCTTCGTCGACGATCAGGACGTCCGGGCGGCGCGCGGTCGCCACGCTGAACGCCAGGCGCATCTGCATGCCGGACGAGTAGACCCGCACCGGCTGGTCGATGTATTCGCCGATGTCGGCGAAGGCCTCGATCTCGGGCATCAGGCCGCGGATCTCGTCGACCGACATGCCGAGCAGCTGGCCCGCCATGTAGACATTCTGGCGCCCGGTGAAATCCGGATGGAATCCCATGCCGAGTTCCAGCATCGCGGCCACACGGCCGGTGATGGTGACGCTGCCGGTTGTCGGCTGGGTGGTGCCGGTGATTAGTTTAAGCAAGGTGCTTTTGCCGGCGCCATTGATGCCAATGATGCCGACTGCCTCTCCCGGAGCGACCTGGAAATTAATATCCTCGAGTACCCACTTGAGCCGGTGACGCGGTCCGCCGAAGGGCAACATCCATTCCGCGAGCCTGCTCCAGCGCGTGCCGTACTGCTTGTAAGCCTTGCCCAGATTCTTGACGCTGATCGTACCCATCAGAGTTCATCCACCATTTCGCCGGATCGTTTCCGGAATAATTTCATGCCAAGCACACACAGGAGCAGCGCGATGACGATGGTCGGAACGAGCGTCCACCAGTCGGGCATGGTCCCGTGCAGCACAATGGTTTGGTAGGCCACGACGACGGCCACCAGCGGATTCCAGACGATCAGGTCGCGCACGGCGGCCGGCAGTGCCGTCACCGGATACACAATCGGGGTGAACCAGAACCAGAATTGCAGCAGGATCGTGAAGAACTGGCCGACGTCGCGGAAAAAGACGTTCAGCACGGCCAGTGTCATGCCAAGGCCGATCGAAAACAGGATTTGCACCAGCAGCACCGGGAGGATCGCGAGGAATACCCAGCCCGGGAAAGCGCCCGACAGCACCAGGAAGGCCGTAAACAAGCCGAAAATGATGCCGAAATTGACCAGTGCGTTCAGCACCAGGATCACCGGCAGGCAGATGCGCGGGAACTGCAGCTTCTTGATCAGGTTCGCATTCTCGAGGAAGACGGTCTGGCTGCGCCCTGTTATCTCTGCGAACAAGCCCCAGGTCAACAGGCCCGCGCACAGGTAGATACTGTAGGCGTAGGGGGTGTCGGCGCCCTGGAGGCGGTTGCCCATTACCTTCGAGAAAATGGTGGTGTAGACAACGATCATCGCCAGCGGATTGAAGATCGTCCATGCCGCGCCCAGCAAGGAATTGCGGTACTTGTTCTGGAATTCGCGCTTGACGCTGCCCATGACAAAGCCGCGATAGCGCCAGATCGCGGCGAGTAGGGGAGGGAGCGTCATGTTCGCAACATTCGGGCGTTTACCGAGTGCCGCGCAGGGGCAGCATATCTCGTGGCGTGGTTCATATTCGATAAAAGCATGGCGTCATTGACGAAGCGATCCAGCCGGCGGCTATCGCACGTGCATGATTTATATGCTGGAATAAAAAGCAAGCATTATAACAGGCCGTATTGTCGAGATTTATCGGTCGCCGCGGCCGTGTGCGGCCCGCGGCGGCCATTCCAGCCCGGCTGGGCCCGCGTGTGGACGCCCGGTCGCGCTGTCAGGACCTTGTCGCGCAATGCGGGCACGATACCTCGTACACATACTCCGGCGCCAGCTGCTGCCTCGGCGTCACCACCGCGCGGCAGGCGAAGCATTGCACGGTCTCGGTCGGCTCGAGTTTCGGGTTCAGGGCCGTGCGGTAGTCGAAGACGAA
>JANNNC010000153.1:0-13458 GCA_031398335.1 Massilia sp. | reverse complement strand
AAATTATTTACGAGGTAACAAAGTGCCACAAATCGTCATCCTGCCCCACCCGGTCTTCTGTCCCGACGCGCCATCGGGCAAATCCGTCTGCGACGTCATGCTGGAAAACGACATCGACATCGAACACGCCTGCGACCGCGTCTGCGCCTGCACCACCTGCCACGTGATCGTGCGCGAAGGCTTTAACTCGCTGAACGAGCAGGAAGAAAAAGAAGAAGACATGCTGGACAAGGCCTGGGGCCTGGAGCCGAATTCGCGCCTGTCGTGCCAGGCGATCGTGGCCGACGAGGACCTCGTGGTCGAGATCCCGAAATACACGATCAACCACGCAGCCGAAAAGAATCACTGATCAGGACAACGCCATGAAGTGGACCGAAGTGACGGCGATCGCCGAAGCGCTGGTCGAGAAGTATCCGGACGTGGACCCCACGAACGTGCGCTTCGTCGACCTGCACAACTGGGTCGTCAGCCTCGACGGCTTCGACGACGACCGCGCACGCGGCGGCGAGCGCGTGCTGGAAGCCATCCAGGCGGCGTGGATCGATGAAGCGCGCTGACAAGAAGCCGGACCTGGCTCCGGAACTTCCCCCAGAAGTGCGCCCCGGCCAGTCGATCGAGCTGCTCAAGGAACTGCACATCCTCACGCGCGACGCCAAACTGAACCAGGACAGCCGCCGCAAGCTGAAACAGGTCTACCACCTGGTCAACTTCATCGAGCCGCTCTTGAACGACGTGCGCGCGGAGAAGGGTGCCGTGTCGCTGGTCGACCATGGCGCCGGCAAGTCCTATCTCGGCTTCATCCTCTACGACCTGTTCCTCAAGGGTGTAGAGGACGCCTCGCACATCTACGGTATCGAAACGCGCGACGAACTGGTCGCGAAATCGACCGAGCTGGCGGCGCGCCTGGGTTTCGAGCACATGTCCTTCCTGCCGCTGTCGGTGGCCGAGTCGACTACGTCGAACTTGCTGCCCGAGACGATCGACATCGTCACCGCGCTGCACGCCTGTAACACGGCGACCGACGACGCCATCGACTTCGCGCTGAAGAAAAAAGCGAAGCACATGGTGCTGGTGCCGTGCTGCCAGGCGGAAGTGGCCACGGTCCTGCGCAAGAACAAGGGCAGGGACCTGGGCAAGAGCGCGCTGACCGAAATCTGGCGCCACCCGATCCATACGCGCGAATTCGGCAGCCAGGTCACCAACGTGCTGCGCTGTCTGCAGCTGGAAGCCCATGGCTACCAGGTGACGGTGACGGAACTGGTGGGTTGGGAGCACTCGATGAAGAACGAGCTGATCGTCGCCACCTATAAAAACCTGCCGCGCCGCCGTCCGAGCGAGCGCCTGCAGGAAGTGCTGTCCACGCTGGGACTGGAAGAGATGGGCGAGCGTTTCTATGCCGCGCAGACGGCGCAAGCCGAAACCCTAACCAACGACGACTAAAAGACCATGAGCGAACAAACACACTGGATCGACCTGCGCAGCGACACCGTTACCCAGCCATCGCACGCCATGCGTGCCGCGATGGCCGGCGCCGCAGTGGGCGACGATGTCTACGCCGACGACCCGACCGTGAACCGCCTGCAGGACTTCGCGGCCGACCTGTTTGGCTATCCAGCCGGCATGTTCGCCCCGAGCGGCACGCAGACCAACCTGATCGCCCTGATGACCCACTGCGGCCGCGGCGACGAATACCTGGTCGGCCAGGAAGCGCACACCTACAAGTACGAAGGCGGCGGCGCCGCGGTGCTGGGCTCGATCCAGCCGCAGCCGATCGCCAACCAGCCGGACGGTTCGATTTCGCTTGCCGACATCGAGGCCTATATCAAACCCGACGACATGCATTTCGCCCGCACCCGCTTGCTGGCGCTGGAAAACACGATCGGCGGGCGCGTGCTGGGCCAGGACTACATCGCCGCCGCGACTTCGCTGGCGCATGCCAGGGGCCTGGCGACCCACCTCGACGGCGCGCGCGTCTGCAATGCCGCTGTCAAGCAGGGTATCAGCCTGCGCGAGGTCGTGAAGGGCTTCGACACGGTCTCGGTCTGCCTCTCGAAAGGCCTGGGCGCGCCGGTCGGCTCGGTGCTGCTCGGTCCCAAGGCATTCATCCAGCAAGGCATCCGCTGGCGCAAGATGCTGGGCGGCGGCATGCGCCAGGCCGGCGTGCTGGCGGCGGCCGCGCACCACGCGCTGGAACACAATGTCCAGCGTCTCGCTGACGACCACGAGAACGCGGCGCTGCTGGCGCGCGGCCTGGGCGAGATCGAGGCGTTGAACGTCGGCACGCCGCAGACCAATATCTTCTGGCTGGACGTGCCAGCGGCCGCCTGCGAGCCGCTGCGTGCCTCGTTGGCCGAGCAGGGCATCCGTGCCTCGATCGGCCCGCGCACGCGCCTGGTGACCCATCTGGACATCTCGCGGACCGGCGTCGATACCGTCGTCGCCGCTTTCAAAACCTTCTTCAAGAACTGGCAAGCGCAATGAGTGACGATGCAATCCGCCTGGCCAAGCGTGTGGCTGAACAAGCAGGCTGCTCGCGGGCGGAAGCCGAGCGCTATGTCGCCAATGGCGGCGTGACGGTCGACGGCATCGTCGTCGAAGACCCGGCCTCGCGCGTGCTGCCCTCGCAAAGCGTGGAACTGCTGCCGGGCGCCAGCATGGACGAAGCGCCACCGGTCACGATCCTGCTGCATAAACCTGCCGGGATGAATTCGGGTGTCGGCGCGCGTGGCGCCAGCGCGCTGGAATGCTTGAGCCCCGAGACCCTGGTCGTCGGCGGCCACGGCCAGCCGCGCTTCCTGAAGCGCCACCTGGCGCGCCTGACCCTGTGCACCCCGCTCGAAACCGACGCCAGCGGCCTCTTGATCTACACCCAGGATTTCCGCGTCGTGCGCAAGCTCCTCGACGACGGCGAGCGCGTCGAGCATGAGTTCGTGGTCGAAGTCTCGGGTGGCATCGCGGAAAACGGCCTGGCGCTGCTGAACCACGGCTTGAGCTTCAGCGGCAAACCGGTCAACCCGATGAAGGTCAGCTGGCAAAGCGAAGGGCGCCTGCGCTTCGCCGCCAAGGGCATGCGTCCGGGCCAGATCGAGCACATGTGCGCTGCTGTGGGCTTGACGGTCACCGACATCAAGCGGCTGCGTGTGGGGCGGATGTCGATGGGTGGCGTGCCTGCAGGGCAGTGGCGGTATTTGACCGAGTACGAGCGGTTTTAACCAGGCGGCGATCCGGCAGGGTGGGCCGTGCCCACCCTGCATTACTTCTTGGCTGGCTGCGGCAACGCAATCAGGCGCGTCCCCGCGATCCGGTCATGCAGGAACTGCCGGTCCTTGTCCAGGAAGGCCGTCGCGCCCCACGCAATCAGTCCCACCAGAAGCACGAGCGTCCACTCCGATACGCGGTGAAAATCGAGCAGCGCCCCCACCGCCAGCGCCGGCGCAAACCAGCCCCAGGCCAGCAGGTAGCGGATTGTCGCATTTTTAACAGGGACTTTTGAGAATCCCACCTTCACCACCTTGATGCGCCAGGTCTTCATGGCCAGCGTAAAACCGCTGCCGCTCCAGGCATGCACGAAGTAGGCGGCCGTCACCAGGAACAGGACTACCATCAGCCCGGCGCGGTAGGCCGGATCCTGGCGACTGCCGGTGGCGAAAACATAGATGAAGACGGCAAGGGCCTCGACCGCAATCAGCAGGAACGCTTCGTAGACCATCGCAATGGCGCGGCGCTTGACGCTCGGCGTGCCGATCACGAGAGGTGCAGGGGAGGCAGCTTGATTAACCGTTTGCATTCGATGGGGCAGGAGCGGCAGTGGGTTGGGCGGTGGGCGCGGGCAGCGCGGGCGCGGCCGCCGGTGGCACCGCGGGGGGCGCGATGGGAGCGGGTGAGGATGCGGGTGCGGGCTGGCTGATCGCCGGCGCGGTCGGGATCGACGCCGGCGGTTGCAAGGCGATGCAGGAGGCGCCGCGGCGTGTAGTGCCGGCGGGGCAGCTGGTCGGGGCGACGATGACGTTCGATGCCGGCGCCGGCAGGTTGGCGCTGGCGGCGTTCTTGCGCGCGGCCGATTGCGCCAGACGCTGCTTCTCGCCGGGGGTGAGCTGTTTGTAGCTTTCCCAGGTGGCGGCCTTGTCGCCGGGCGCGAGTTTGCGCGCCCTTGTGTAGTTTTCGCGCGCCAGGCTGCGCTGTTCGGGGGTCAGGCGCATCCATTGGCGCATGCGCTCATGCACGCGGCCCTGCTCGGTCCGGTTCATCGAGCCGAAGCGGCGCGACATCTCGAGCCATTTTTTCTTGCGCAGGCCATCCATCCCATCCCATTCGGGACGCAGCGGCGCGAGGGCGACTTGCTGGGCCGGCGAGAGGTCGCGCCACAGCGGCGGGGTGAGCACTTGCGCGCCCGTGCCTGGCGCCCCGGACACCTGCGTGGAGACGGGTACCTGGCGTGCGCCAGCCGGGCCGTCGTTTCCTGCGTACTGCCAGATGACCCAGGCCGCAAGCGCGGCCAGTACCGCCGCCGCTGCGGCGATCCAGCCGAGGCGGCGGGGCTTGGTAGGGGGTTTCCTCATTGCTGGCGCTGTTGCGACTCCAGGTAGGCATTGAAGCCATGGTCGAGGTAAGCCGTCAGCGGCAATTCGTCGGCCAGCACGGCCGCGTCGAGTTCGGCCATGTCAGCGATGCGCTGCTGCTGATCGTACTGGTACAGCCCGCCCAGCCCGAAGACCAGGGCCAGCAGGGGAATGGCCACGCCCAGGCGGCCCAGGCCGGCGCCGGAAAAATGGAAGCCGACATGCCAGAAGCGCCGCGCCTTGCGCGCGCCGACGGGCGCATCGGCCTTCTTGCGCGACAGCGCGAGCGCGCGTGCGGCCGCCAGGCGCTCGGTCGTGGAAGCCGGCAGCGCGTCGAGGTTTTCGTTCAGGGCGTGGCGCAGCTTGTACGCCAGGTTGATGTCGTCGGTATTCATAGTTTTATTCCCTTGGCCCGCAGAGCGTCGGCAAGGGTATGCGTAGCGCGAGAGCAATGTGTTTTAACACTGCCCTCCGAGCATCCCATCGCCGCGGCCGTTTCGGCCACGTCCATATCCTGCCAGTAACGCATGAGGAAGGCTTCGCGTTGACGCGCCGGGAGTTTTTGTATCTCCGCTTCGATCAATTGCAGGGTCTGGGCGCGTTCGACCTGGTCCATGCTGGACTCGGCCGCAGCCGTTCCTTGTTCCGCTTCATACGATTCGAGTATATCAAAGTCCTCGTCCCCGCCGCCACGACGGCCGAGGCTTGATGCCAGGCTGACCCAGGTGTTGCGCACCTTTTCGCGGCGGAAGTAATCGAGGATGGTTGTCTGCAGGATGCGCTGGAACAGCATCGGCAGTTCGGCGGCCGGCTTGTCGCCGTATTTTTCGGCGAGCTTGATCATCGCGTCCTGCACGATGTCGAGCGCCGCTTCGTCCTTGCGCACTGCGTACACGGCCTGCTTGAAGGCGCGCCGTTCGACGTTCTCGAGGAAGTCGCCTAGTTCTTTGTCTGTGGCCATGCGCTGAGGGAGGATGATGCGCCCGAGGACTTGGCTCGTGCTTTATGGAAAACTCACGAATCCTAGCAAAAATCGCCCCTTCATGCACCGTAATTGCTCAGTGTCGCGCCGTCAGGCCACAGATGGGCTTTTAAAAAAACGCATGAGCGTGACCGTGCGCCGGTGGGGGATGGAGCGGTAGGGTAAGCCACGGTACGAACGCGCGAAGTCAGGACTCCACGCGCTTACACCACCCGCACATCGGCACGATCGGCCTCATCCACTGCACCGCACGATTCCCCCAATTCCACCGCTCAGCAGCGCACCACAACGGTGCCTGTTGTGTTTTCTATTTTTTATCTTGACCAAAATGGTGCAACGCAGTAAGGTGTTCTTCACGCTTTGCACCAGCAAGGCTTCACCGTCAGCAGGACCGGCACACAAGGCCAGGACCCGCATGACACGCTTTCATTTGTAGGCAGTTTGCTCCAACCCGCGCCACAAGCGCGAGAGATGCGTCGAGCCGCTACAGACACTCAGCCAAACGAGTTGCGCCCAGCGCCGTTCCGAAAGGTATCAATAGATACCCGGGAGTTCGACGTGCACGCAGAAAGAAGGGAAGCTTGAGCGCTGTAGGGTAAGCCGTATTTCGTTAGGAACGAGCATCCGATCAATCGCCCAATGGGTTTTGAAAGGAATGATTCATGAATAACGAAGCACCATCAGGCCCCATCACGGGTGCCGAAATCGTCGTCCGTTGCCTGGCCGAGGAAGGCGTGAAACACGTCTTTGGCTATCCCGGTGGCGCAGTGCTGTACATCTACGACGCTATCTTCCAGCAAGACAAATTCCAGCACGTCCTGGTGCGCCACGAGCAGGCAGCCGTGCACGCGGCCGACGCCTATTCGCGCAGCTCGAATACCGTGGGCGTGGCCCTCGTTACCTCCGGTCCGGGCGTGACGAATGCCGTCACCGGCCTGTCCACCGCCTACATGGATTCGATTCCCATGGTGGTGATCAGCGGCCAGGTGCCCAGCCACGCGATCGGCCAGGATGCATTCCAGGAATGCGACACGGTCGGCATCACCCGCCCCGTGGTCAAGCACAACTTCCTGGTCAAGGATGTGAAAGACCTCGCGCTCACCATCAAGAAAGCTTTCTTCATTGCCCGTACTGGCCGTCCCGGCCCGGTGCTGGTCGATATCCCGAAGGACATCAGCATGCACAAGTGCATGTTCGAGTATCCGCGCGAAATCGAGATGCGTTCCTACAAGCCGGTCGACAAGGGCCACACGGGCCAGATCCGCAAGGCCGTGCAGCTGCTGCAGCAGGCCGAGCGCCCGATGATCTATGCCGGCGGCGGCGTCATCCTTGCCAACGCCTCGGCGGAACTGAACCGCCTGGTCGACAAGCTCGGCGCCCCGGTGACGAATACGCTGATGGGCCTGGGCGGCTCGCGCGCCAGCGACGAACATTTCGTCGGCATGCCCGGCATGCACGGCACCTACGAAGCGAACATGGCGATGCAGCACTGCGACGTGTTGATTGCCATCGGCGCCCGTTTCGACGACCGCGTGATCGGCAATCCGAAGCACTTCGCCAGCCACCCGCGCAAGATCATCCACATCGACATCGACCCGTCCTCGATCTCGAAGCGGGTCAAGGTCGACATCCCGATTGTCGGCAACGTCAAGGAAGTGCTGACCGAGTTCCTGGCGCAGTTGGACGCCGCCGGCGCCGTGCGCACCAACCCGGAGCTGCTGCGCGCCTGGTGGAAGCAGGTCGACGAATGGCGCGGCAAAGACTGCCTGAAGTACGAGGACTCGAGCCTCGTCATCAAGCCCCAGTCGGTCATCGAAAAGCTGTGGCAGGTGACGAAAGGCGACGCCTTTATTACCTCCGACGTCGGCCAGCACCAGATGTGGGCCGCCCAGTACTACCCGTTCGAGAAACCGCGGCGCTGGATCAATTCCGGCGGCTTGGGCACCATGGGCGTCGGCCTGCCGTACGCGATGGGCGTGCAGATGGCGAACCCGGATGCGACGGTGGCCTGCGTCACCGGCGAAGGCTCGATCCAGATGTGCATCCAGGAGCTTGCCACGTGCAAACAATACCACCTGACGCCGAAGATCATCCTGCTCAATAACCGCTTCCTCGGCATGGTGCGCCAGTGGCAGCAGATCGATTACGGCTCGCGCTATTCCGAGTCCTACATGGATTCGCTGCCGGACTTCGAGAAGCTGGCCGAAGCCTACGGCCACGTCGGCATGCGCATCGAAAAGCCATCCGACGTCGAGGGTTCGCTGGTCGACGCCTTTGCCATGAAGGACCGGCTGGTGTTCATGAACTTCATCACCGACCAGAGCGAGAACGTCTGGCCGATGGTCAAAGCGGGCAAGGGCTTGTCTGAAATGCTGCTCGGCTCGGAGGACCTCTAAATGAGACACATCATCTCGGTTCTCCTGGAGAACGAAGCCGGCGCCCTGTCGCGCGTGGTGGGCCTGTTCTCGGCGCGCGGCTACAACATCGAGACCCTGACCGTGGCGCCGACCGAAGATTCGACGCTCTCGCGCATGACGATCGTGACGTCCGGCTCGGACGACATCATCGAGCAGATCACCAAGCACCTGAACCGCCTGATCGAAGTGGTGAAAGTGGTCGACCTGACCGAAGGCCAGCACATCGAGCGCGAACTCATGCTGCTCAAGGTAAGGGCGGTCGGCAAGGAGCGCGAAGAAATCAAGCGCACCGCCGACATCTTCCGCGGCCGCATCATCGACGTCACGGAAAAGAGCTACACGATCGAGCTGACCGGCGCCAAGAGCAAGCTCGATGCCTTCATCGACGCCATCGACCGCGCCTCCATTCTGGAGACCGTCCGTACCGGCGGCTCCGGCATTGGCCGCGGCGAACGCATCCTGAAGGTCTGACCCCGGTCGCGACACGCAGGATGGGCACTCCGTGCCCATGCGGAATTTGTAGGGTGGGCACTCCGTGCCCACGCGGAACGCTGAACAGCCAGCGGCCGCACAAACAAAATAACCATCCACTCCAAAAAATTACAGGACATCAAATGAAAGTTTTCTACGACAAAGACTGCGACCTCTCCCTCGTCAAAGGCAAGAACGTCGCCATCATCGGCTACGGCTCGCAGGGACACGCGCACGCCCAGAACCTGTCCGAATCGGGCGTCAACGTCACCGTCGGCCTGCGCCGCGGCGGCGCCTCCTGGACCAAGGTCGAGCAGGCGGGCCTGAAGGTCGCCGAGGTCGATGAAGCGGTCAAGAATGCGGACATCATCATGATCCTGCTGCCGGACGAAAACATCGCCCAGGTCTACAAGGAAAACGTCGAGCCGAACGCCAAGCAGGGCGCCGTGCTGGCCTTCGCCCACGGTTTCAATGTCCACTACGGCCAGGTCGTGCCGCGCGCCGACCTCGACGTCATCATGATCGCCCCAAAAGCGCCGGGCCACACCGTGCGCAGCACGTATAAAGGCGGTGGCGGCGTGCCGCACCTGGTCGCCGTCTACCAGGACAAATCCGGCGCCGCGCGCGACATCGCGCTGTCGTATGCGATGGCCAATGGCGGCGGCCGTGCCGGCATCATCGAAACCAACTTCCGCGAAGAGACCGAGACCGACCTGTTCGGCGAACAGGCAGTGCTCTGCGGCGGCGCCGTCGAGCTGATCAAGGCCGGTTTCGAAACCCTGACCGAAGCGGGCTACGCGCCGGAAATGGCCTATTTCGAGTGCCTGCACGAGCTGAAACTGATCGTCGACCTGATCTATGAAGGCGGCATCGCCAACATGAACTACTCGATCTCGAACAACGCCGAGTATGGCGAGTACGTGACCGGTCCGCGCATTGTGACGGAAGACACCAAGAATGCGATGCGCCAGTGCCTGAAGGACATCCAGACCGGCGAATATGCGAAGAGTTTTATTCTCGAAAACAAGGCCGGCGCCCCGACCCTGATCTCGCGCCGCCGTTTGACTTCCGAGCACCAGATCGAGGAAGTCGGCGCCAAGCTGCGCGCGATGATGCCGTGGATCGCGAAGAACAAGCTGGTCGACCAGTCGAAGAATTAATCGAGGGAAGGACCGGTTTTCGTCGGCGCGCGATCGAAGTTGCAACTTTCCATTACAAAATCACGACGGAAAGCAGCGCGGCGGTATCGTATAAGTGAACGTTGAATGTCACTTAGCCCGGAGAAAACCATGTCCCTTCCAAAATTGTTCCTCATCGCCAGCCTGGTGATGGCCGCTCACGCCGGCGCGCAAACCGTGCCGGCGCCCGCATTGGCCCCCGCTACAAGCGGCACGCTGGTCATCGTGCCGGCCGACGGCGAAGTACGCCATGCCAACGACCAGGCGACAGTGACCTTCGCCGTCGAGGAGTTCGACAAGGACAAGGGGGCGGCCGCCGCGCGCGTGAACCGCAAGATGAAAGAGGGCACCGAGATGGTGCGCCGCGCCGATCCGAAGGCCGAGCTGAAAACGCAGGGGTATTACACCTATCCAGTGTATCCGGAGCCGCCGCTGCAGCCGCTGCCTGCCAGCCGCAGCCCCAGCAGGCCTGTGCCGAACGGCTGGCGCGTCGGGCAGTACCTGGAAGTGAAGACGACCAACCTGGCCGCGCTGCCGAAGACGGCGGCCGCGGCGCAGAAAGTGCTACAGATCAATGGCGTCAGCTTTGGACTGGCGCCGGCGACCGAAAAGATGCTGGACGACCGGCGCATTCTGGAAACCTACCGCAACCTGAACGAGCGCATCGTCTCGATTGCGCGCGCGATGGGGCGCCAGCCGTCGGATGCGGTCATCGAGACGGTCGATTTCGAGGGTTCGGGGAACTATGGCGGGCGTCCCGAAATGCAGTCGGCAATGGTGGCCGGTGCGCGCATGAAGGCGGCGGACGACGCCATGCCCGAGCCGAGTTTCGAGCCGGGAGAAACGACGCTGCAGATGCGTCTGGTGGGAAAGGTGAAGTTCAAGTAAGGGACGCTCTCAGCGGCGACACCGTTTGCCGGGATCAGTTCCAATAGTATCCGTTCGCTAACATGCCGGTCCCCCCTCTATAATAGGAGAAACGGCGCGAGCGAGCGCGATCACACCTTGAATACGGAACTTTATGCCAGCCTTTCCACGACGTAAGAAAAATGGAACAGCGCCTCGCGCGCCACGATTTGCCCGCCTCAAGCGCTTCGGCCGCCGGGCGGAAGACAAGGGCGGACCGCGCGGGCGTGGCATTTATTTGTTGCCGAATGCCTTCACTACCGCGGCGCTGTTCTGCGGCTTCTATGCGATCGTGATGGCGATGAACCAGCGCTTCGACCACGCCTGCTGGGCCGTGTTCATTGCGATGATTCTCGATGCACTGGACGGGCGCGTTGCGCGCCTGACGAATACGCAGTCGGAATTCGGCGCACAGTACGACTCCTTGTCCGACATGGTGTCCTTCGGCGCCGCGCCGGCGCTGGTGATTTACGAGTGGTCGCTGCGCGGCCTGGGCAAGCTGGGCTGGATCGCCGCCTTTGTTTACTGCGCCGGCGCCGCGCTGCGCCTGGCACGCTTCAACACGAATATCGAGGTGGTGGACAAGCGCTTCTTCCAGGGCTTGCCCAGCCCGGCGGCGGCGGGCCTGGTGGTCGGTTTCATCATGTTCATGACCGACCCGGACATCAACATCAGCGCGCGCCAGGTCGACTGGGTGAGCTGGTGCCTGGCCCTGTTCGCCGGCCTGACGATGGTGTCGAACGTGCCGTTTTACAGCTTCAAGGACGTGAACTTCCGCAAGTCGGTGCCGTTCATCGTGGTCTTCCTGATCGTGCTGGCGCTGGCGCTGGTGGCGAGCGATCCGACCAAAGTCCTGTGGCCGATTTTTGTGGTTTATGGTTTGTCGGGCTATGTGGTGTTCGTGCTGCAGCGCGCCAGGGGCAAGCGGGTCAGCATCATCCCGACCGACGAACCGATCGAGAACGATAAAGTCGAGCGCCGCTAGGGTCGATGGGACCCGCCGGCGCTCTCCATCAACAAGCGCTGACGGAGTACCTATGTTCGACCCTGACCGCCTCATCATTTTCGACACCACCCTGCGCGACGGCGAGCAGTCCCCGGGCGCCTCGATGACCAAGGACGAAAAAGTCCGCATCGCGCGCCAGCTCGAGCGCCTGCGGGTGGACGTCATCGAAGCCGGCTTCGCGGCCGCCTCGCCGGGCGACTTCGACGCCATCCGTGCCGTGTCCGCCGCGGTACGCGAGTCGATCATCTGCTCGCTCTCGCGCGCCAACGACCGCGACATCGCGCGCGCCGCCGAGGCGCTGGCCCCCGCCGCCCGCAAGCGCATCCACACCTTCATCGCAACTTCTCCGCTGCACATGAAGATGAAGCTGCGCATGGAGCCCGAGCAGGTGCTGGAACAAGCCAAACTGGCGGTGCGCTATGCTAGAGGCCACACCGACGACATCGAATTTTCCCCGGAAGACGGCAGCCGTTCGGAAGAGGATTTCCTGTGCCGCGTGCTGGAAGCGGTCATCGCAGAAGGCGCGACCACGATCAACTTCCCCGACACGGTCGGCTACGCCACGCCCGAAGTCTTCGGCGAGACCATCCGCCGCCTGCGCGAACGGGTGCCCAATTCCGACAAGGCCATCTGGTCGGTGCACTGCCATAACGACCTGGGACTGGCCGTCGCCAATTCGCTGGCCGGCGTGGCCATCGGCGGCGCGCGCCAGATCGAATGCACCATCAACGGCCTGGGCGAACGGGCCGGCAACACCGCGCTGGAAGAAGTCGTGATGGCCCTGCGCACCCGCGCCGACTACTACAAGCTGACGGTGGGCATCGACACCACCCAGATCGTAGCGGCCTCGAAGATGGTCTCGCAAATCACCGGCTTTGCCGTACAGCCGAACAAGGCCGTGGTCGGCGCGAACGCCTTTGCCCACGCGTCGGGCATCCACCAGGACGGCATCCTGAAGGCGCGCGAAACCTACGAGATCATGCGCGCCGAAGACGTCGGCTGGCACGCCAACAAGATCGTGCTGGGTAAACTCTCCGGACGCAATGCGTTCAAGGCGCGCCTGGCGGACCTGGGCATCGAGCTCGAATCCGAGCTTGAGGTGAACACGGCCTTCGCCCGCTTCAAGGAACTGGCGGACCGCAAGAGCGAGATTTTCGACGAAGACATCATGGCGCTGGTATCGGCCGAGGACCACGCGCAGGAAGGCGAGTATTTCCGTTTCGTGTCGCTGGCGCAGCGCTCGGAGACCGGAGAGATGCCGCATGCGCGCGTCGTGTTCTCGATCGACGGCCAGGAATTTGCCTGCGAAGGCTCGGGCGACGGCCCGGTCGACGCCACCGTCAACGCCATCGAAAGCCAGGCCAAGACGGGCGCCGACCTGGTCCTGTTCTCGATCAACGCGATCGGCAACGGCACCGAGTCGCAAGGGGAAGTGACGATGCGCCTGTCGCGCGACGGGCGGATCGTGAATGGCGTGGGGGCGGATCCGGACATCGTCGTGGCGTCGGCCAAGGCGTATTTGTCGGGTTTGAACAAGCTGCATTCGAAGGTGGATCGGGTTAGTCCGCAGTTGTGATCGTGGGGCTGTTGCCTGTTCTGTTATCGGTACGCTTCATCCGCGTGGGCACGGATGAAGTGACCCCACAAAGTTGGACAGTTAAGTCTGCGCTGCTGCCAAGTGCTGAGTCCTGAATTGTGCAGGGCTCAGCCCGTTTAATCTGAGCTTGATGCGGTCGTGATTGTAGTAGTGGATATAGTCGACAATGCCGGCCTCCAGCTGCTCAATACTGGTGAATTTGTTCAGGTAAAAGAATTCCGATTTGAGCACGCCGAAGAAGCTTTCCATGGCTGCGTTGTCGTGGCAGTTCCCCTTGCGCGACATGCTCTGCACCATCCCGCGTTCCTTGAGTTCGTCTCGATACGCAGACATGCGGTACTG
>JANNNC010000058.1:0-15310 GCA_031398335.1 Massilia sp. | reverse complement strand
GTGACAAAGCACTGCGCGGTATAGGCATCGGGAATCGTCTTGATGGCGCGCGTCTTGATGCCGAACTGGCGCAGGCGCTCGAGGTAGTCGCCGCCGTCCTGGCCGATGGTCGCCATGATCAGGGGATCGCCGCCGAGCAGTTGCAGGTTGTACGCGATATTCGCCGCGCAGCCGCCGTATTCGGTGCGCAGCGTCGGCACCAGGAAGGAGACGTTCACGCGGTGCAGCTGGTCGGCCAGCAGGGTTTCGGCGAAGCGGCCGTGGTATTGCATGATCTTGTCGAAGGCGAGCGATCCGCAGATCAGGATAGGTTGGGTCATGAGCGTATTCAGGATATTTACGGATAGAAGACGGCGACGTGGTAGCCGGAAGGTTTCAGGTCGTCCACACGGAAGTGGAGCTTGACCGCTTGCTCGGCGCGCGGCGCAATGCCGTTGGCAAGAATGCTGTCGTCGGCCAGGTAGTCGCCGGGCCCGAACACGCGGCGCACCAGGGGTTTGTCATTGGCGTCCGTCAGTGCCAGCTCGAGGCTGGGCCAGGCCTGGACCGTGGCGCCGGTGTTGCGCAGCTCGGTCGTGAACGAATAGGCGCCGCGGCCGAGGGTGGTCAGCTCGCCGGTTTCGATGGCGAGGTTGTCGACCTGGGCCGGCAGCTCGACGCGGCAGCCGAACACGGCGCAGCTCGATACCAGCGCCGGTTTGGCGGCCGGGAAGCGCGCCGCCAGCGCATTGCGGAAGGTGAAGGCGCCTTGCGCAAACAGCAGCACCAGCAAGGCGATGGAGCCGGCCAGCAGCGCAATTTTCCGCGTGCGGCCGTTTTGCTCCTGCTGGCGGCCGCGCTTGACGAAGTCGGGCTCGTCGATGTCGGCCGCGCGCAGCTTCGGCTGTGCTTCGATACGGGTCGGCGTGAGCTTGGAACGGCGCGCCGCGGCCTTGTCGGCGCGCCTGGCGGCCGGCGTCACGTGCGCGGCCGATGGCGGGGAGACCGTGCCGGAGGTCGACTCGCGCATCAGCAGCGCAGGCGCATCGTCGGCAGGCCTGGCGCGCGCGCCGACAGGGTGTGGTTCCGGTTCGTGATCGGGCAGGGCAACGGCGACCAGTTCTTCGTCGACCGGCAGGCCGAAGGCAGACTCGATGCGGCCGGCGTCCTGCGCCGCCTCAGGCGCCTGCGGCGGCAGGTCCGCTTCGGACCAGGGGTGTTCGATCGCGGGTTCCGGTGCGGCCGCCGGCACGGCAGGCAGGTGCGCTTGCGCAACCGGCTCCGGATCCTTCAGCAGCTGCGACCATGGCGGCAGCACCGGCTGGACAGGCGTCGCCGCCGATTCAGGCACAGGCGCATCGTCCGCCGCAGTCTCCCGCGGCGCATCGGCCTTCGGCAAGATCCCGAGCGGATCGAAGGTGTGGTCGAAATCGAGCGTGTAGACCGGCTGGTCCTCGAAGCGAGGCAGTTCGACAGTCACCTCGAGCGGCGCGAGCGGCTCGTCCTCGGGGACGGCGGCAATGACGGCCTCAGGTACGTCGGCCGCAGCCTCGGCCTGCGCGGGCGCAGGTTCGGGCGCCGCTTCAGGTTCGGCTACAAACTCGGGAGCAGGAGGGGGAACAACCGGCGCAGGCGCCGGTTCAGCCGGCGCCTTGATCGGCACGGCATCGAGATCGACCAGCGTCGCGCTGCCATCGAAAATCTCCTGGCAGGAGCCGCAACGCACGATGCCTCCCCGCAGCTTGAGCTGGTCCGAGGCGACCCGGAACATCGTGCCGCAGTGGGGGCATTGGGTGGCAAGCGCCATGCCTGGCTCCTTACGCGTTGGTTGAGGAGCGCGCGGCCGGTACGGTGTCCTGGCCGAGCGTCCCGTGAAGGGCAACCCAGCCGTCCTGCTCGGCCCAGACGCCCAGCTTGATGAAAGGTGCGTAGGCGGCGGCCACTTCTTCGGCCTGGCGCGCCAGCACGCCCGAGAGCACCAGCGAACCGCCCGGCGCCACGCGGCCTGACAACATCGGCGCCATCAGCTTCAATGGACTCGAGAGGATGTTGGCCACCACGATGTCGAACTTGCCGCTTGCGTGGCGTTCGTTCGGGGACACGGCCAGGTCGTCCGGCACATAGAAGGTGATGTCGCAACCATTCCGTTCAGCGTTGGCGCGGGCCGATTCGATCGCCTGCGGATCGATGTCGACACCGGTGACATCAAGCGCATCGAGCTTCTTCGCGACCATCGCCAGGATGCCCGAACCGCAGCCGTAGTCGAGCACCGATTTGCCCGGTGCAGGGTGCGCTTCGAGCCACTCCATGCACAGGCGCGTGGTCGGATGGCTGCCGGTGCCGAAGGCCAGGCCCGGATCGAGTTCGAGAATCAAGCCGTCAGGATCGGGCGCTTCGTGCCAGCTCGGCACGACCCAGATATTCGTGCCGATATGGATCGGCTCGAACTGCGCTTGCGTCAGGCGCACCCAGTCGGCGTCGGCCACGTCGCGCGTGGTGAAGGCCGGGACTGCGGTCAGCCCGATGCTGGCGGCTGCCTCGGCAATGATCGCGGCCTGGTCGGCGTCGACATCGGTCAGGGCCACGACGCGGCTGTGGTCCCAGGCCGCTTCAAGCGGTTCCATCCCCGGTTCTCCGAACAGGGGATTTTCCTGGTCCGTGCCCTCGTCGGCGTCTTCCACCGAGACCGACAGCGCGCCCGCTTCCATCAGGGCGTCGGACAGGCTTTCCGCGTGCTCGCGTGGGATCTCGATGATGACTTCGGTCCAGCTCATGCGTCAGCCTTGTTTTCAGGGGCCACGACGACCTTCGTGTCGGGGCGGTTGGCCAGCTTCTGTTCCAGGTAGTGGATGTTGGTGCCGCCTTCGATGAAGCGGGCGTCGACCATCAGTTCGCGGTGCAGCTGGATGTTGGTGAGGATACCCTCGACCACCATTTCCGACAGCGCAATTTGCATGCGGCGGATGGCTTGCTCCCGGGTAGCACCGTAGGAAATTACCTTGCCGATCATCGAATCGTAATGAGGTGGAACATAGTATCCCGCATACGAATGCGAATCGACACGGATGCCGGGGCCGCCCGGCGGATGCCAGCTGGTGATGCGGCCCGGCGACGGCGTGAATTTAAATGGATCTTCGGCATTGATGCGGCATTCGATCGCGTGGCCGGCCAGCATGATGTCGCGCTGGCGGAAACGCAGCTTCTCGCCGCAGGCGATGCGGATCTGTTCCTGCACGATGTCGATGCCGGTGATCATTTCGGTGACCGGGTGTTCGACCTGCACGCGGGTGTTCATCTCGATGAAATAGAACTCGCCATTTTCGTACAGGAATTCGAAGGTGCCGGCGCCGCGGTAGCCGATCTTGCGGCAGGCTTCGGCGCAGCGGTCGCCGATCTTTTCGATCAGCTTGCGCGGGATGCCCGGCGCCGGTGCTTCTTCAATGACTTTCTGGTGGCGGCGCTGCATCGAGCAGTCGCGCTCGCCCAGCCAGACGGCATTCTTGTGTTCGTCGGCGAGGATCTGGATTTCCACGTGACGCGGATTTTCCAGAAACTTCTCCATATACACTTCCGGATTGCCAAAGGCACTGCCGGCTTCGGTCTTGGTCATCGCCACGGCGTTCAGCAGGGCCGCTTCGGTGTGGACCACGCGCATGCCGCGTCCGCCGCCACCGCCGGCTGCCTTGATGATGACCGGATAGCCGACCTTGCGGGCGGTCTGGATGATTGCTTTCGGGTCGTCCGGCAGCGCGCCTTCCGAGCCCGGCACGCAAGGCACGCCGGCGCGGATCATGGCTTGCTTGGCCGAGACCTTGTCGCCCATCAAACGGATCGAGTCGGAACGCGGGCCGATGAAGACGAAGCCCGATTTTTCCACGCGCTCGGCGAAGTCGGCGTTTTCCGAGAGGAAGCCGTAGCCGGGGTGGATGGCTTCGGCGTCGGTCACTTCGGCGGCGCTGATGATGGCCGGCATGTTCAGGTAGCTCAGCGCGGACGCAGCCGGGCCGATGCAAACGGACTCGTCGGCCAGCTTCACATACTTGGCGTCCTTGTCGGCTTCCGAGTGGACGACCACCGTCTTGATGCCCATTTCGCGGCATGCGCGCTGGATACGCAGCGCGATTTCACCACGATTGGCGATAAGAATTTTTTCAAACATGGTTAGCTTCGTGTGTGAGAGAGCCGGCGTCGTGCGCCGGCCTGGGTTCGGGATCATGCGGCCGGGAAGAAAACTCGGCCGGAAGGTGTCTCGTCTTAGCCGATCACGAACAGCGGCTGGCCGAATTCGACCGGCTGGCCATTTTCCACCAGGACCTTGGTGACAACGCCCGACACGTCGGCGTCGATTTCGTTCAGGAGCTTCATCGCTTCGATGATGCAGAGGGTGTCGCCTTCCTTGATGTTGGTACCGACTTCGACGAAGGCCGCGGCGCCTGGCGCGGACGAACGGTAGAAGGTGCCGACCATCGGCGACTTGACGACGTGGCCGGTCTCGACCGCCGGGACTGGCACTGCAGGCGCGGCCGGGGCAGCAGGCGCGGCGGCAGGGGCGGGCGCCGAATACTGCTGCATGCCGGATGGCATCATCATCATCTGACCTTGGGGCGTGGCGGACGACTTGACGATGCGGACCTTGCTCTCGCCTTCGGTCACTTCGAGTTCAGCGATGTCCGATTCGGCGACGAGGTCGATCAAAGTCTTGAGTTTACGTAGATCCATGTGAAACCCCTTGGAATTATTGTGATGTTAAGAGAGTAAAACAGCGCGCCAAAAGAGGGCGCAGCCGAAGATGATGCATGAAGTTGACGTAGATTAACGCTATTTAAGCACAAAGTCGATGGCAAACCGATACCCGTCAACGCCGAGCCCGCAGATAGTGCCGCGAGCGAGGGCCGACAAATAGGAATGGTGGCGGAATTCTTCGCGCTGATAAATATTTGAGATATGCACCTCAATGAACGGGATCGCCACCGCAGCCAGCGCATCGCGCAATGCCACGCTCGTGTGGGTCAGCCCGCCGGGATTGATGACGATCGCGTCCACGCCCTCGGTACGGGCGGCGTGAATACGGTCGATCAGCGCACCTTCATGGTTGCTCTGGAAGCAGGAAAGCGATCCGCCCGCAGCTTCGGCCTGAGCTGTCGCTGCGCTTTCGATGTCGGCCAGCGTTGCCGCGCCATACACCGCAGGCTCGCGGGTGCCCAATAAATTCAAATTAGGACCGTTGAGCAGCAGTAGCTTTTTCGCCATTAGTTTCTTAGAGTGTATGCTCGAAAGTGTCGCATTTTGCCGCTAACGTCAGCTATTGGCAAGCGATAAAATTCTCTGGGGATAACAGTGACCTGCCCGGCGTCCGCAAAGAACGGCCATGCGCGATTGTTCACAGCCCCGCGAGGTCGGCCTTCAACTCGTCGAATTTCAGCTTGCCGAGATAGGTCTTGCGAACCTGTCCGTCGGCGCCGATGAGCACGGTGAAGGGCAGGCCGCCGTTGGCATTCCCGAATTCGCGCGCGATGTCCGTGCCGCCCATGCCGCCCACCAGCAGCGGATACTTGATGTTGTGCTTGGCAGCAAATTCGTTCATCGCCGTCGGCGAATCGATGCCCACGCCGATGATGTTGAAGCGCTTGCTGGCCCCCTTGGCGGTTTCTTCGTTGGCGATGCCCGATAGTTCCGGCATTTCCTGCACGCAGGGACCACACCAGGTCGCCCAGAAGTTGACCAGCAAGGGTTTGCCTTTCCACTGAGCCAATGCCTGCGGCTTGCCGGACAGGTCGTCCAGCGTGCGCGCATATAGGTTAGTGGAGGCGGAATGGGCCTGGCCAGCGGTCGCGGCCATGGTGGTGGTCAGCGGCGCGGCATCCTTTTTGGTTCCAAACACGGCGCCCAGGGCGCCAAAAATGACTGCCACGGCCGCAAAGGCGGCCAGTTTCTTCTTATTCATTCGTCCTGTTCCAGGGATGCGTCGGTTGTCATCAGGGCGCGCAGGCCGGCGGCGTCGACACGCTGCAGGCGGCCATCGCCCCGGGGTTTGAGTGCGCCGCGTACATCATGAAAATCATACAACTCGGCATGCACCGCCTCCTTATGCCACAGGAAGCTCACCGTTTCAACCGGATCGTATCTGGCACCCTTGAAATGCGGGGTTTCCGAGATCTCTATAGTGACGTTGCGGTTCAGGAGGAAAATCTGGACTTCCTTGGCGCTGTCGGCAAACAGCTGCAGGTGGATGTCGTCGTGCTCGCCGGCGGTGCCGTTGAGCACGGCGCCGGTGAGAAAGGGCCGGAACTCGGCCAGCGCATCCATTACCTGCAAGGCCGTCTCGCGCAGCGCCCGCAGGCGTTCGGCATGCAGGGCGCCGCCGAACAGGGCCAGGTAGCGCCGCACTTCATCTTCGATTTCGCCGTTGTCGGGCATCAGGTTCGGCTGCGGCTGATCCACGCCCAGCACCTGGCGGGCGGCTTTTTTGCGCGCCGTGGCATAGTCGGCGCCGTCCTGCGCGATCATGCGCGCGGCAAGCACGGCGATCTGCGCGCGTAGCTGCTGGAGGTCGTAATTCTGGGTTGGCATCATGCCCTCGATCATACTCTTGAACTAAAAACAGCATCGCGTCGGGTAGAATCGCGTATTCGCTTTATTCCTCTAGATCATGCACATTCACATCCTCGGCATTTGCGGCACCTTCATGGGCGGCCTGGCAGTCCTGGCGAAAGAAGCCGGCCACCGCGTTACCGGTTGCGACGCCAACGTCTATCCCCCGATGAGTACCCAGCTCGAGGCCCAGGGCATCGAACTGATCCAGGGCTACGGGCCGGAGCAGGTGTCGCTCAATCCCGACCTGTATGTGGTCGGCAATGTGATGACGCGCGGTAATCCGCTGATCGAGGAAATCCTCAACCGCGGCTTGCCGTACACGTCGGGCCCGCAGTGGATCGGCGAACATATCTTGCGCGAAAAATGGGTGCTGGCCGTGGCCGGTACGCACGGCAAGACGACGACCTCGTCGATGCTGGCCTGGATCCTGGAAGACGCCGGCTATGCGCCGGGCTTCCTGATCGGCGGCGTGCCGATGAACTTCGGCATCTCCGCGCGATTGTCGGGGGCGACGGACTCCGACTTCTTCGTGATCGAGGCGGACGAATACGACACCGCCTTTTTCGACAAGCGCAGCAAGTTCGTGCACTACCACGCGAAAACGGCCGTGCTGAACAACCTCGAATTCGACCACGCCGACATCTTCCCGGACATCGGCGCCATCGAGACCCAGTTCCACCACCTGGTGCGCACCGTGCCGGGCGTGGGGCGCCTGGTCGTGAACGGCGACGAAACCTCGCTCGCCCGCGTGATCAAGCGCGGCTGCTGGAGCGAGAAGGAAACCTTCGGTGTGGCCGACGACGCGAACTGGACGATGGTCGAGCATCCAGGCGGTTCCAGCTTCGACGTCATTTTTAATGGCGAGTCGCAGGGCACGGTCCACTGGGACCTGACCGGCAAGCACAACCGCTCGAACGCCCTGGCCGCGATCGCCGCCGCCCGCCACGTCGGCGTGCCGGTGACGCAGGCCGTCGATTCGCTGTCGCGTTTCCAGAGCGTCAAGCGGCGCATGGAAGTGCGCGGCGTGGTCAACAACATCACGGTGTACGACGACTTCGCGCACCACCCGACGGCGATCGCCACCACGGTTGGCGGCCTGCACCAGAAGATCGGCGCCAAGGGCCGCATCCTGGCCGTGCTCGAGCCACGCTCGAACACGATGAAGCTGGGCGCCATGAAAGACGCGCTGCCGGGCAGCCTGAAAGATGCGGACCTGGTGTTCGGCTTCGGCAGCCAGCAGGCGCTGGGCTGGTCGCTGGCCGATGCCTTGAAACCGCTGGGCACGATCGCGCACAGTTTTGATCAGATCGACTACATGGTGCAGGCCATCGTGCAGGCGGCCCAGCCGGGCGACCACATCCTCGTGATGAGCAATGGCGGCTTTGGCGGCGTGCACCAGAAACTTCTCGAGGCGCTGGGCAAATGATTCTGTATCTGCACGGCTTCCGTTCGTCGCCCAAGTCCTTCAAGGCGCGCGTGGTGCAGGAGCGGATGACGGCCGCCGGGCGTGCCGGCGACCTGATCTGCCCGCAGCTGCCGGCCTCGCCGAAAGCGGCGATGGAACTCGCCTTGTTGCTGGCCGAGCGCCATGCGCCGCACAATTTGTCGATTATCGGCTCCTCGCTGGGCGGCTTCTACGCCACCTGGCTGGCCGAGCGTTTAGGGGTGCGCGCGGTGCTGCTCAATCCCTCGGTCGATCCTTTAAAAAGTCTCGACAAGCACGTCGGCGTGACCACCAACTGGCACTCAAGCGAGCCGTTCGAGTTCCGCCGCGAGTACATTGACGAACTGGCCGAACTGAAAATCACCCGCATTACGCAGCCGGAGCGTTATTTCCTGGTCGCCGCAACCGGCGACGAAGTGCTCGATTACCGCGACATGCTGGCCCACTACCCGGGCGCGCGCCAGCACGTGATCGCGGGCAGCGATCACGCGATTTCCGAATTTTCCCAGTATGTGGACGAGGTGCTGGCCTTTTGCCAGCCGGATGTTAACTGGTCGGCGCCGCAGGCCCTGTGAGGGGGCAGTCGCTGCGCCTGGCCAGGTGGCATCGCAAGGTCGCTGCCGTCGGGGCGGAACCCGCGATGCGCGATTGGCTGGCAACGAAGGGGTCGCTGACGGCGCGCCTGGTGGCCAGTTGCGACAGCTTCCGCGTACGGCGCTTGCACCAGAAGGTCGCGCTGTGTTCGCTGGAAGAAGCGGCGCGTATCGGGCTGCCGCGCCGCGAGCGGGTCTGGGAGCGCGAAGTTGTATTGTGCTGCGACGGCGTGCCGGCCGTCTTCGGCCATACCGTGGTGCCGCTGTCGGCCACGGCGCACGACTGGCCACTGTTTTCGGCGCTGGGCGAACGCTCGCTCGGCACCACCCTGTTTTACGACCCGAAGGTGGCGCGCGGGCCCTTGGAGTTTGCCCGGCTGCGCGCCAGTCATCCGCTGCTGGCGCGCGTGCATGCCGCGTTGGGCGACGAGGCGGCCGACCTGGACGGACATGTTTTCCATGCGCGGCGCTGTGTCTATCGCCGCCATCAAGGCTTGCTGATGGTCACCGAGGTATTCCTGCCGGCGGTACTCGAGTTAGCAGCCGCAACAACAAAGAACGCGACATAAGATGAATCTATTTTTTGAAGAATCGGGCGACTTCAAGGTCGGCACCGTGCTCTCGACGGCGGGCGAAGCCTATCAGGTGGAGCTCGCCAGCGGCAAGCGCACCAAGGTCAAGGTCAAGGACGTGCTGCTGCAATTCGAAAAGCCGGCCCCCGAAGTGCTGCTCGATGAAGCCAAGGCGATTGCCGCCGAGGTCGACCTCGACTTCCTGTGGGAAGTGGCGGGCTCGGAAGAATTTGGTTTTCCCGAACTGGGCGCCGAATATTTTGGCCACGCGCCCTTGCCGGCGGAAGCGGCGGGCCTGGTGCTGGCGCTGCACAACGCCCCGATTTATTTTTACAAGAAAGGGCGCGGACGCTACAAGGCCGCCCCCGAGCAGTCGCTGCGTGCGGCGCAAGCCGGCATCGAAAAGAAAAAGCAGCAGGCGCTGATCCAGGCCGGCTTTGTCGAAGAACTGAAAGCGGGCACGCTGCCGGCTTCGATGCAGCCGCTCGTCGCGCAACTGCTGTTCAAGCCGGACAAGAACACGATCGAATACAAGGCCCTGGCAGCGGCGGCCGACGAGCTGCAGACCACGGCGGAACGGCTGATGCTGGCCACCAAAGGCATCGCCTCGCCCAAAGAGCTGCATATGGGCCGTTTCCTGTTCGAGAACTTCCCGCGCGGCGCCGGCTTCGCGCCGGTCGCCGTGCCGGGCGCGCCGACCGCGCTGCCGCTCGCGAATGTCGCCGCTTTCTCGATCGACGACGTGACCACCACCGAGATCGACGACGCCTTCTCGGTCGAGCACCTGCCTGATGGCACCGTGCGCGTGGGTATCCACATCGCCGCGCCGGGCCTGGCCATCCAGCCCGACGACGAGATCGACAAGATTGCGCGCAGCCGCATGTCGACCGTGTATATGCCGGGCGACAAGATCACGATGCTGCCGGACGAAGTCGTCAACGCATTTACTTTGGCCGAAGGCACGACCTGCCCGGCCCTGTCGCTGTATGCAACATTGAATCCGGAAGACTGGTCGACGATTTCGACCACGACCCGCGCCGAGCTGGTGCCGATTCAAAGCAACCTGCGCCACAACGACCTCGATGCGCTGGTGAACGAGGTCACCCTGGAGAGCGGCGCGGGCGAGTACCCGCACAAGGCCGAGCTCGGCTTGCTGTGGAAATGGGCATTGACACTGGAAGCCGGGCGCATGGTCAAGCGCGAAGCGTTCGGATTGAAACCGGAGCAGGGCAACCTCGTCTATTTTAATTTATATTTCGAGGACGACGTGGTCTCTATCGTGCGCCGCAAGCGGGGCGCGCCGCTCGACAAGATCGTCGCCGAGCTGATGATTTTCGCAAACAGCACCTGGGGCAAGTTGCTGCACGACTCGGGCGTACCGGGCATCTACCGTTCGCAAGGCGCCGGCAGCGGCGCCGGCTGGGCCGCCAAGATGCAGGTGCGCATGGTCACGCACGCCGCGCCGCACCAGGGTCTGGGGGTCGATCAATACGCCTGGAGCACCTCGCCGCTGCGCCGCTACACCGATTTGGTGAACCAGTGGCAGATCATCGCCTGCGCCGAACACGGCGTCACCGCGCCGCTGGTCGCTCCTTTTAAACCGCGCGACGCGACACTGTTCTCGATCGTCTCGGCCTTCGACGCGGCCTACGCGGCGTATAACGACTTCCAGCAGACGATGGAACGCTACTGGTGCCTGCGCTGGCTGGGCCAGGAATCCGCGAAGCAAGTCGACGCCGTGGTGTTGAAAGACGACATGCTGCGTTTGAGCGACGTGCCGCTGGTGATCCGCCTGGCCGGCATGCCGCAGGTGGCACGCGGCACGCCGGTGCGCCTGGACATCGTGCGCTGGGACGAGGTCGACCTGTCGCTCGAAGCACGCCTGCTGGAAGTGGTGGCGGCGCCGGCGCAAGAGATGGCGGCCGAGGAAGAAGAGGGCGATACCGGCGAGGCAGCGGTGGAAGAAGTCGTCGAGGCCGAAGGCGTGGTGGCGGTGGTGAGCACCGACGGCGCCACGCCAGCCAATCCGTAAGCGTTACGGGTGAGCTTGCGCCGACGTTTTCATTATTGTTGACGGTGGCGCACCGTAGGGTGGGCCGGGCGCCGAACCGCTCTCGAGCCCACGCGTTCATGCCGCGGCATACCACCAGCGTGTCCGGCCGCCGCAGCGTTTGCATCATACGATTCGATTGCTCGACGGTACGCATCTGCCTGGGCTGGTGGTGACAATGTTGCCGCGCTGCCACCCAGCCCGCATCGACATCCCACGCCGTCCCCGCGCACGGTAGAATGCTCGGATTCAAGATTCAACCGCCGTCCGGCCGCTCGCGTGAAGTATTCCCGAAAAAACCGTCCCCTCATGATTGCCTTGGCCGCTTCGGTGGCGGCGCATGCGGTCCTGCTCGCCATTCGTTTCGTGGCGCCCGATGCCCTGCGCTTCGAGCCGGCCGATCCGGGGCTCGAAGTCATCCTCGTCAACGCCAAGCACGCCAAGGCGCCGACGAAGGCCGAGGCGCTGGCCCAGGCCAATCTGGAGGGCGGCGGGACGGCGAACGCCGGGCGATCGAAGTCGCCCTTGCCCGACCTGCGCAAGACCGAGAACGGCGACAGCATCAAGGCGCTGCAAAAGCGCATCGTCGAACTCGAGCAGCTGCAGCAGAACGTGCTGACGCAAGTGAAAAAGACCGGTTTTAGCGCCGCGCCCGTCACCGACAAGGACAAGCCCGATCCCACCCGTACCGGCGCCGACGAAGTCGACACCACGCGCCAGATCGCGCGCATGACAGCCGAGATCACGCAGACCATCGAAGACCAGAACAAGCGTCCAAAGCGCACCCACATTTCGCCCAGCACGCGCCAGGTCGGCTATGCGCTGTATTACAAGGCAATGCAAAAGCAGGTGGAAGAAGTCGGCACGCTGAACTTCCCGCAACAAAACGGTAAAAAACTCTACGGCGAACTGGTGATCTCGATTCCGGTCTTCCAGGATGGCACCCTGTACCAGAAAGAAGGCGGACCGCGCATCGAGCGTTCGTCCGGCAATCCGGCACTCGACAAGGCGGCACTGGAAATCGTGCGCCGCGCCGCGCCCTTCGGCGCCTTCCCGCAAAACATGCGCTCGGCCGGCAAGGATGACCTGTGGATCGTGATCACGCGTTTTACCTTTACCCGTGAAGAAAAAGTAAAAGCCGAATTGCAGGAGAAGGCATGACCGACCGGTATTGCGTGATCGGCAACCCGATCGCCCACAGCAAGTCGCCCGAGATCCACGCGGTGTTTGCCGCGCAGACCGGGCAGGACCTCAACTACGGGCGTTGCCTGGCGCCGCTCGACGGCTTCGCCGAAACCGTGCGCGCCCTGGTCGCCCAGGGCTACCAGGGCGCGAATGTCACCGTGCCCTTCAAGATCGAGGCGTTCACCTTGGCAACCCGCCTGAGCGCACGCGCACGCGCGGCCGGCGCCGTGAACACCCTGAGTTTTACGAACGGCGAGATCGTCGGCGACAATACCGACGGCCCGGGCCTGGTCGCCGACATCGTCCGCAACGCCGGCGTGGCGCTGGCGAATAAACGGATATTGCTGCTCGGCGCAGGCGGCGCCGCGCGCGGGATCATGCTGCCCTTCATCGAGCAGGGGCCGCAGGCGATCCTGGTGGCGAACCGCACCCGCGCCACCGCGGTCAGCCTGGTCGCCGGTTTCAGCGGCCATGGCGTCGCGCTCGCCACCTGCGGTGTCGACGAGATCGCAGGGCCGTACGACATCGTCATCAACGCGACCTCCAGCAGCCTGTCGGCCGCGATGCCGCCGGTGCCGGCCTCGGCCTTTGCCAAGGGAACACTGGCGCTGGATATGATGTACGGCAGCGCGCCGTCGCCCTTCATGCTGTTCGCGGCGGCGCAGGGCGCCGTCACGCGCGACGGCCTCGGCATGCTGGTCGAGCAGGCCGCCGAAGCGTTTACGGTCTGGCGCGGCGTGCGACCAAGCACACGAGATATCTTCACTCAACTACGACCATTAATAAAATAACAATGGCAAAACGAGGCAATAGCGGGACGGCACGGGGCGGCCGGCGCTGGATCAAATGGATCTTCCTGGGGCCGCTCCTGGCGGTCTTCCTGATCCAGTTGTATTTCTTCGTGCAAGTTTGCTGGTTTGTGTATTTCAATCCGGGTTCGACCAGCTTCATGCGCCAGCAATTGTCCGAACTACGCGAAAAGAATCCGAACGCGCAACTGAAGCACCAGTGGGTGCCCTACGAGCGCATCTCGAACAACCTGAAACGCGCCGTCGTCGCCTCGGAAGACGCGAATTTCGCGGAGCATCCGGGCGTCGACTTCGTAGCACTCGAGAAAGCCTACGAGCGCAACAACCGCAAGCACAAGGTGGTCGGGGGCGGCTCGACCATTACCCAGCAGCTCGCAAAAAACCTGTTCCTGTCGGGCTCGCGCAGCTACCTGCGCAAGGGGCAGGAGATGGTCATCGCCTTCATGCTGGAAACGGTGATGGGCAAGCGGCGCATCCTCGAGGTTTATCTCAACGTGGTCGAGTTCGGCCGCGGCGTGTTCGGCGCCGAGGCCGCGGCGCGCTACTACTTCCGTACTCCGGCAGCGAACCTCGCGCCCTCGCAGGCGGCGCGCCTGGCGGTGATGCTGCCGAATCCGCGCTACTACGACCGCCACCGCAGCACGAATTACCTGGTCAGGCGCACTGGCATGATCCAGCGAAGAATGGCCTCGGCCGAGCTGCCCTGAGCGTCTGACAAAGCCTCCATGGCTGCGTTGCATCGTCTCGCCGTACTAACGTACTGTCTTCGACGCTGCGCCTTGCCCTGAAGGCTTTGTTAGACGCTCTTGGTCAGTAGCTAGGCTATTCGCCGAAAAACCGCCGAATACGGGGCGAAACTGTCGTTTCGGGGTGGCTTGGCACGGGGCTAACGGGTACACTTGCGTCAGTTTTGATTCCGGCCGAGAAAGCGCATGATCAACGTATTTGTCCTACAAAATGGCCGCCTGAACCAGGTCCCCATCGCCTCGCGCGCGGACCTGGAGAACGCCGCGCCTGTCTGGGTCGATCTTACCGATCCGGATGACGACGAACGCGCGTGGGTCAAGGCAATTTACGGCGTCACCTTGCCGGGCGAAGACGAAGTCTCGGACATCGAAGCCTCGGCCCGCTACTACGAAGCCGAGAACGGCGACCTGCACCTGCGCACCGATTTCCTGCGCGAGGAAGACGATGGTCCCTCGCGCGTGGTCACCGTCGCCTTCATTTTGTCGGGCAAGATGCTGTTCTCGGTGCACAACGACGATCTGCCCGTGTTTCGCCTGGTGCGCATGCGCGCCCGTTCGCGTCCCGGCTCGATCGCCGACTACATGGACGTGCTGCTCGACCTGTACGCGACCGACGCCGAGTATTCGGCCGACGCGCTCGAGGGCATCTACGAGAGCCTGGAAGAAGTCTCGACGCGCGTGCTGCAAAAGGAATTCACCGACCAGGACGCGGCCGCGGCGCTGAACTCGATCGCGCACGAGGAAGACTTGAATGGCCGCATCCGCCGCAACATGATGGACACGCGGCGCGCCGTCAGTTTCCTGATGCGTGGGCGCTTGCTGAACTCGGAACAGTTCGACGAAGCGCGCCAGATCCTGCGCGACATCGAATCGCTCGACGGCCACACCTCCTTCCTGTTCGACAAGGTCAACTTCCTGATGGATGCCACGGTCGGCTTCATCAACATTAACCAGAACAAGGTCATCAAGATGTTCTCGGTGGCCTCGGTCGTGTTCCTGCCGCCGACGATGATCGCCAGTATCTACGGCATGAACTTCCAGAAATGGTTCCCGGAGCTGACCTGGACCTATGGGTATCCGTTTGCACTGGGCCTGATGGTGGCGAGCGCGATTGCGCCGCTGTGGTATTTCAGGAAGCGTGGCTGGCTGAAGCTGGCGTGATGATTGTCGACGTGGGAGTGCCGTAGGGTGGGCACTCCTTGAAGTGACCCCACAAAGTTGGACAGTTAAGTCTACGCTGCTGCCAAGTGCTGAGTCCTGAATTGTACAGGGCTCAGCCCGTTTAATCTGAGCTTGATGCGGTCGTGATTGTAGTAGTGGATATAGTCGACAATGCCG